>NZ_CBDTNW010000059.1:0-18632 GCF_965361815.1 Rubneribacter sp. | reverse complement strand
CGAGGGCGGCGACATCCTCAACATCAACGACCACGTCCTGGCCATCGGCATCTCCCAGCGCACCGAGCCCGACGCCATCGACGAGATCGCCCACAACATCTTCAACGACAAGACGTCCCCCGTGGACACCATCCTGGCGTTCAACATCCCCAACAGCCGCGCGTTCATGCATCTGGACACCGTGTTCACGCAGATCGACGTGGACAAGTTCACCATCCATCCCGGCATCATGGGCCCGCTCACCGTGTTCGAGATCACCCCCGAGGGCGCAGGCATCAAGGTCAAGGAGATGAACGACACTCTGGAGAACATCCTTGAGAAGTACGTCGGATGCCCGGTGGAGCTTATCCCCTGCTGCGGCGGCGACCGCATCGCGGCCGAGCGCGAGCAGTGGAACGACGGCTCCAACACGCTGTGCATCGCCCCGGGCAAGATCGTGGTGTACGAGCGCAACGACGTGACGAACGCGGTGCTGGCGGAGAAGGGCCTCGAATTGGTCGTGGTCCCCTCGGCCGAGCTTTCCCGCGGTCGTGGCGGCCCGCGCTGCATGAGCATGCCCATCTGGCGCGAGGACTAGCCCCTGCCGGCTGAGCGGCCGGACCTGGCGGCCGGCCGATCGGCCTCCGCCGAAAAAGCGCGACGCGCTTTTGCGGCGGAGGCTGGCACCGTCTCTTTCGAGATGGGCCCGTCTTGCTTGACACGTGCCTGCACGCACCGATCCGGTTAGTTTTGGCGAACGAGAGCCGGAAGACGGGTTTGCAGGTAATACCGGAGCCCCTGTAGCCCCGGCAGCCCGAACCCCGATGAGGCTGCAGGAGCTATAGGGGCATTTTGCGCGCCTGCCCGGCGCGGCCATGCGACCCATGCAGGCGGAGGGCGCGCAGGCCCCCTCCGCCTTTCCATCCTCCCTCGCACACGACAAGGGCCCCTTTCGGGGCCCTTGGGTTGGGCAGAGCGCTCCTCGACGCTACTTGCGCGAGGAGGGAGCCTTGGTCTGATCCTTGTCGCCGGCGTTCACGGCAAAGCGACCGCCGTGGTTGAACCCGGTGTTGATGACGCCTTGGGTGTTGCCTGTGACGAACCTGGCCTTGTTGAGGGTGGCGACCTCCTTCTTCAAGTCCTCCACCAGCTTCACGGCAAGCTGCATGGAGAAGTCGGCGCGCGCCACCACGCGCTGGATGACCGTGTCCTGCATGTTAGCGGGCATGGGATAGGCGGGCACCAGCCAACCGTTCATGCGCAGACGGTCGGAAAGGTCGTAAAGCGTCCAGGGCACGTCCGCATCGTCTTTGAGACCCCAGCACACGATGGGAATGTGGTCGGCGTCTTCGTAGAGCACGAACAGGCCCATCTCCTCAAGCTCGGCGGCCAGGTAGCGCGCCACGTCCAGCGTGCGCTCGTGAATCTCCTTGAAACCCGCAAAGCCGTTGCGCATGAGCACGTAGTACTGTCCCACGATCTGCGAGGCGCTGCGCGAGAAGTTGATGGCCATGGTGGCCTCCTCGCCGCCCAGGTAGCTCACCCAGAAGATGAGGTCGTTGGGCAGGGCCTCCTTGCCGCGCCACAGCACCCATCCGATGCCGGGGTACACCAGGCCGTACTTGTGGCCCGACGCATTGATGGACCACACGTTCTTCAACTTGAAGTCCCACAGCAGATCAGGTTCCACGAACGGGGCCACCATCGCGCCCGACGCGCCGTCCACGTGAATGCGGATGGGCAGCTTGGGATGCTTCTCGTTGTACGCCTCCACCAGCTCATCGAGCTTTGCCACGTCGTCGTACTTGCCGGTGTAGGTGATGCCCAGGATGGCCGTGATGCCGATGGTGTGGTCGTCCACGTAGTCCATGACCGTGTCCATGTTGAGCGACAGGTGGTCCGCGTCAAGCGGCACCAGGCGCATCTCAATGTCCCAGTAGCGGCAGAACTTCTCCCAGCACACCTGGTAGCCGGACGAGATCACCAGGTTGGGGCGCTGCGCCGTGTAGATGTCGATGCCCGCGTCCTTGGCCAGCTGCTTCCAGCGGAAGAGCATCCCCAGGCCGCCCAGCATGCACGCCTCGGACGAGCCGACGGTGGACGTGCCCATGGGCTGCTCGTCGGGGTTCGCGTGCCACAGGTCGCCGAGCATGGCCACGCAGCGGTTCTCCAGATCGGCCGTCATGGGGTACTCGTCCTTGTCGATGGCGTTCTTCTCCATGACCTCGGCCATGATCTTGGTGGCCATGGGTTCCATGTAGGTTTGGCAGAACGTGGTGAGGTTCTGCGTGGCGTTGCCCTCGATGGACAGGTACTCCCTGATCATCTCGTAGGCCACGCGCGGCTCCACGGGCTGGTCGTTCATCTTGAGGCGCGGCATCTGCGCGTCGGACGCCTCCGTTCCGAAGATGGGTGTGAGGTACTTTGTCTTCTCGTCCATGTGATCGAGGATAGTGCTCGTAGGTTCGTGCTTCTGCATGAGAAACCTCCTGTTTCGTCAACGTTGATTGAAGCTTTTTCGCACGTTCGCCGTCAGGCCTTGCCGTCGGGACGGCGGCTTGCGTCCCGGCCGTCCGCATCGCCGGGCGACGCGGCCTTCGGCGCCGAGTGCGCCCAACGATGCCGCAGCCCGTAGATGAAAAACGGGATGGCGACGGAAACCGCGAACGCCACCAGCAGCGTGGCTTGGTACACCTGGTTCGCCTGCGCCGTGAGGTTGGACGAGGGGAAAAACGATATGACAAGCGTCGCCACGGTCATAACAAGGCCCACCCCGGCCACCGCAGCCTTCACGGGCGTGCCGCCGGGCAGCTGGAACGAGCGGCGCAGGCTCTTCTTCTTGAACACCAGGTAGAAGTACCCCAAGAAGAACAGCACGTAACCCACCAGGTAGATGACCACGGTCAGCCCGATGGCCGTCAGATACCCCACCGACGAGCTTGAACCGCCCGACAGCGCGATGGACCCGCACAGCACCGCGTCCCACACCGTCACGATGGCGGCCTGGATGACCACGGTCTTCACGCTCACGCCGTGCTTGTTCACCTTCTTGAACGACGGCGGCAAAATGCCGTCGTGCGCCGTGTCGAGCAGCGCGCGTGACGGACCCACGATCCAAGCGGATATCTCCGCCAGCACGCCCAGGGCCAACAGCAGCGCCACGGCGAACACGACCCAGCTCATGGAGGGGCCTATGTGCTGGATGAAGATGGCGCGGAACGCCTCTATGACGCCGAACGACAGGTTGCCGTCCAGCACGCTTGCCGGCAGCGTGGTTGCCACGGCCAAGCCGCCCAGCGCGTCCAACGCGATGGTCAGCAGGGCCAGCACGATCATGGCCAGCGGGTAGTTGCGGTTGGGGTTCTTCAGCTCGTTCACGTGCGACGCGGACGCCTCGACGCCCATGTACGCCAGAATGAACGAGGCGAAGATCACCAGCGTGTCCACCTTGGAGAAATCGGGTACGAACGTGGCCGCGTCCATGGTGATCTGGCTCGCGCCGCCCGTTGCGAAGTAATACACCAAACCCACCAGCAGCACCGCCACCGGCACGAGGATGCCGCCCACGAAACCCACCTTGGAGATGCGCGCCGTGAACTTCGTGCCGCCCAGCTGCGTGAGCGTGAGCAGCCACACGATGGCCGCCACGCCGAAGAACATGACCAGCGGATCCTTGTAGAGCGCATCCCACCCCACCACGTAGGCGAAGGCCGCCAGGATGAAGAACGCCATGGTCACAAACCCCACGGTGATCTGGAACCATTGGAAGAACAGCGCCGCGAAGCCCCAGCGCCGCCCCAAGGTGTTGCCCACCCAGGCGAAGATGCCGCCCGACTCCCAGCCTTCGACCGTTGCCATCTCGGCCGCGCACATCGCGACGGGGAGGAACCACAGAAGCCCTCCAACGATCAAGAAGAATACCAGTTGAAACCCTGACGAGGCGAACGACGGATACTCGTAGACCGTCATCACCATGGACGCCGTGATGGCGAAGAATCCGAAGAACGTCAGCGTCCGTTTGAACGCAGGCCGACCGGCCTTGCCCACAGGACCCGGATCGCCCTGCGGCGCAGCCGCCTGCCGAGAGGACTCGCCCATGCTTGTGCTCCTTTCCCTGGACCGCATGCGCGAGGTCCCCGACGGGGACGCTTCCGCGCGAAAACGTTTGATCTCAACGTTCTACCAGAGGAAAGAGCTTGAAACGCAGCGACGGGAGGGTCTTTGCCCTCCCGTCGCCGAAACGTTGGCCGCCGCTTGCTAGCCTGCGGCCTTCGCGTAAACTTCCAGCGCGTCGCCAAGAAGCGAGCTTGCGAAGTCGTGCACGTTGTACCCTTCGGAAATGGCGGCCACCGCAGCGCCGTCGACGACGACGCCCACCATGCGCGCCGGCATGGCGATGCCAGCGCGGGAAAGGATGCGCTCCACGGCCGCATCAAGGGCCACACGGCCTTTCTGGTACGCCTCCGTGACCACATCGGACTCGGCTGCGGCTATCAGCTGGGCGTAATGAGCCGAAGGAACCACGCTCTCGTCGGGCAGGCACGCGCTGATGAGAAGGGCCACCACCTGCTTGCGGCACTCCTCGGGCTCCATGCCCTCCGCCGCCGACGCCGCCTTCTCGGCGCGCTCGGCCCACAGCTGGATGTTGTAGCGGCCCGCCTCGTGAAGAAGCTGCGTCACGGAATCGAAGTAGTACCCCACCGACGACGAAGCCGCCCCCGCCCATTTCGCCACCTTGCGGTACGTGACGGCCTTCGGCCCTTGCTCGCGCAGAAGCGCCGCCGCCGCGAGCACCAGCGAGGTGCGCGTGATCTGCGCTTTCAGCGATTTAGGCGTTTGCGTTGCGTCGCTCATGCAACCTCACCGCTTCCTTTCGGCATCGCATCCCCAAACCTGAGCACCAGCCAAAGCACGATGCTTTGCGAAAACGGCGACGCCACCGCAGCCCGCACCAGGCGCGCCGCGGCGACGTCGCGTCGAAGAACGTTCCTGAAACGCCGTTACACCTCGGTCAGATCCTTCCCTGTGTGCTCGTGCGACAAGATCATGGCAACCAGCGCGATAACCGCGATGAACACCATGTAGAACGCCGGAGCAATGTTGTTGCCGGTTGCGCTGATCAGCCAGAACGAAATGTAGGAGGCCGACCCGCCGAAGATGGCGTTGGCCAGGTTGAAGCTGAGCGCGAACCCGGAGTAGCGAACATCGGTGGGGAACGTCTCGTTCAGATAGCTGGCCAGCGTGCCGTCGTTGATGGTGAGCATCAGGCACATGACAAGCTCCACCGCCAAGATGATGACGAAGTTCATGGTGCTCAGCAGCATGAACGCCGGAATGGTGAGCACGATGAAGCCCACGCAGGCGCCGATGAGCATCTTCTTGCGTCCGAAGCGGTCGGAGACGCGCCCGGACAGGAAGATGAAGGCGATGTAGACCACCAGCACGATGTTCGTGATGATGGACGCCAACGCGGGATCGTAGTTGAGCGTCGTCTCAAGGTAGTTCGGCAGGTACGTGAGCACCGCGTAGAAGCCGACCGCGTTCAAAACGCACGCGCCGAACGAGATGATGAGCTTCTTGAGATGCTTTTTGAACAGGGTGCGGATGGGCTTGTCCTCGCCCTTGAGGCCCTTGGCCTTCAGATCGTTTTGCATCTGCTCGTACACCGGCGAGTCCTCAAGATGCTCGCGGATGTAGTGCGTGATGTAGCCCAGCGGACCGGCCAGCCAAAACGGGATGCGCCAGCCCCACTCCACCACGAACTGGGAGTCGGCGCCCCAGATGTTGAACATGGCCGAAGCGAACAACGAACCCACCAGCAGGCCCGCCGCCGTGGAGGCCGGCACCATCGAGCAGTAGAAGCCGCGATGGTTCGTGGGCGCGTACTCGGCGATGAACGTGGCGGCGCCGGCGTACTCGCCCGCCGCCGAGAAGCTCTGCACCATGCGCAGCAGCAACAGCAGCAGCGGAGCGCCCACGCCGATCATGGCGTAGCTGGGCAGGCAGCCGATAAGGAACGTGGCACCGGACATCAACAGGATGGAGATGGAAAGCGCCCACTTACGCCCCTTCTTGTCTCCCATGTTGCCCCAGAACAAAGCGCCGATGGGACGCACCAAAAACGAAAGCGCGAACACGCCGAACGTCGACATGACCGCCACCGTGCGATCCTCGCCCGGGAAGAACACCAAAGCGATGACGGTGGCCAAATATGAATAACTCGCATAATCGAACCATTCGATGAAGTTTCCGAGGAACGAAGAGCCCACAACCCTCTTGAGAGTCTTGTGCTTCTCTTCTTCGGTGTAGCCTCTCTGCTCCATCGTCGTTTCAACACTCATGATAGTCCCCTAAGAACGGTGCGGCCTCGTTGAACACGTCTACAGAAACGCGTTCGAGCCGCATGCCATGCGTCCTTTCCATCGAAACCCCAATCGTTCGTCCGAATGTAAACGCCGTATCCACTTTACCCTAGTGCAAGCGCACAAATTTTCAACAGATCGGCACGTATCCGAAATGTAACCATTTTTCGATGCGAACGGTTTCGCCACGCAACGGAAGCGCAATCCGCATCCACATGCCAAAGGACGCATAGGGCCCGCTTCAAACAATTCAAGCGGGCCCCTATCGATAGTACGTTGCCCGATCGCACGCGTGCGATCAGTAGTCTTCGAGCAAATCCACCTGGGCCTTGCTCGCACGCATGATGAAGTTGCGCTTGGCCTTCTGACCGCCCTGCGCCAGCTTGCGCAAGATCACATGCTTCAAGCGCGGATACTCGTTCATGCCGTACCAGGCGAACGCCGTGCCGCCCGTGTAAGCCTCCACAATGCTGTGCACTGGCAAGCTTGCATCGCGCTTCGCGTCGAGGGCCAAGTACTCCTTGATCTCAGCCGCGCACACGTCGCGGATGACCTCGGGGCTGATCTCCAGGTCGCGCGACAGCTGGTTAAGCTGATAATCGACCTCGGCCTCGTCGGCGTGCGGGAAGTACGTCACATCATAGGTGACCGCGCCCAGCCCCGACGCCTTCGCAAAGCCCAGAAGCGTATCGAGCGACATCATCTGCACGTGGTCTTCCGTGCGCTCGGCGATGTCCAGCTCAGCCGGGAATCCCTGCAATCCTGCCTGGTCGAAGGCGACGCGCAGCTCTTCCTCGCTCTTCGCGGCCTCGAACTCAACCTCAGTCGCAATGTGGGTCAGGTTGCTCGTAATCTTCATGTTCTGCACCTTCCTTTTCAGAGTGGGGCGGTCGTGGCGCTTCGACCAACCGACCGCCCATCCAACGCGCTTTCAGCGCGAACGCAGACCCTATCGAAGATCGAGGTCCTCTTTCTGGGCCTCCTCTTCAAGGCGAGCAGACAGGTTCTCGCGAATCTCGACCTCTTTCTCGTGCTTCGCGCCCTCGATGATGCCCTTGATAGCCGGGATCGCCCCGCCACCGATGATGAGGACACCGCCGATGATGGTGTTGATGGTCAGCGCCTCGCCAAAAATGACCAGGCCGATGAACAGCGCAACGGGAACCTCCCAATACGCGATGGTGCCGTAGTCCGCAGCCGGAAGGTTGCGGCCCGCGACCAAAAGGAAGCCCAAGGCCACCGCGCCGGAGAAGATCCACAGAAGAACGGCGCCAATCCAGTTGAACGGGGTGAGGTGCAGGTTAAGCGCCCAGTTAGACGGCACGATGCCGCTTTCGCCCATGAAGTTCATAACGAGCGTCACCGCCAAAGCGGCAAGCGCAGCGGCCAAGAAGTTCCACACGCCGCGAGCGGTGGTGTCAGCATCTTTGCGATAGCCGTTGAAGAACATCGACAGGCCGTAGAACACGCCCGAGAGCAAACCGAAGATGTCGCCGATGCCCTTCTGCGGATAATCAGGCGTGGACATCTCAAGGCTGAAGCTCACCGTGAAGGCACCCGACTCGTTGAACCCGACGATGTTGTTGCCAAACAGCGTACCCACGATAACGGCTGCCAAGCATACCCATTGGAGAATCGACATGGGTTCCTTGCGGAATATCCGCGCGAACAGAATGCACAGCACGGGGCCCGTGTAGATGAACAGAACCGAGTTCGCAACCGACGTGAGCAACGTGGCAGTCACGTAGCATGCGAGGGAAAGACCGATCATGACGCCGCCCAGAATGATGGCGGGCGTCACTTTGAGCTTCTTGAACACGCCCACCTTGTGGGTGATGAACACCAGCGCCACGAAGAAGATAAGGCCCATGGTCATGCGGCCCACGGCCATGAGCGCTCCGACGGAATCGCCAGCATTCAACCCCGCCGTTCCGTCGAACATGTCGGTGCGCGTTCCCCAGCGGCTGAACAGGGGCACAAGACCCATGCCCGTCGCCGAGATGAGCATGGCAATGGTTCCCCATTTCCGATCCATCTCGAAGCCGGTGCCGTCACCGGTCTGCGCACTTCCTGAGGTGATCTTGTTGTCTGCCATTGGTCCTCCTTAAACCAGTAGCAAAAAAGGTAAGCTCCAGCCAGGCCTCCGCAAGAAGGATTATTCGTCATGAAAGATCAAATGCGAAACTACGAGGTCTTGCCTTTGATCCTGCATAACCGCTTTCGATTGTGCGTGATTGTTGCGGACTGGAACCAAAAAGGGGATCCGGAATGCCTTGCAAAACGAATCCCCTTTCTTTTACATCGCGACGCTGTCCATCGAAGTCGAGGTCACGCCGCGTGGCTTACTACGCAGCTGCGCTTAGTCGTTCCACATCTCCGGGCGCACCAGGGTGGGATCCTTGACGCGGTTCGGGAAGTAGTCGAGGCACTCGCCCTCGCGGTAGACGTCGGCCGTGGAGCAGTGCAGGCCGCCGCCGAACGGGTAGGCGTCGCGCAGGTCGCAGGGGATGACGTTCATGCCGAGCTTGTCCATCTGCTCCTGCTGGTAGACCTCGGAGGCCTCCACGATGACCGTCTTGGGGTCGAGCACGAGGCAGTTCATGGACAGCCACACCGAGCTGTAGCACAGCGCCGGCGGCTCGTCGTGGGCCGGCTGGGCGGCCTCGACGATCTGCCAGTCGTTGGCCTCGAAGATGGCGCGCTGCTCCTCGGGGAGCTTGCGGTGCGGGTTGTTGATGATCAGGCCCGGGCGCAGCGGCACGAAGGTCGCGTCGATGTGGATCGGGTAGGGGTCGCCGGGGAAGTTCACGGCGTGCACGCGGTACTCGGGGTAGTAGCGCTGGAACCAGTCCATGGCCGTGCGGTTGGTGGTCAGGCCGTGCTGGATGAACAGGTCCTTGCCCATGCGCATCACGTCGGCGGCGTCCCACATCGGCTCCACCTCGGTGGTGACGAAGTCCTTGTTGGCGGTGCGCACGAGGCGCTCCTCCAGCGAGATCTTCTCGTCGTAGTAGTTGTGCTTGTAGGAGGCGTCGGTCAGGCGCGGGCGCGGGGCCTGGGTCCACTTGAACTCGGGGTCCTCGTCGAAGTACTGCTTCATGAGCGGCCAGTAGGCCAGGTACTCGAAGTAGCGGCAGCGGAAGGAGTTGGCCGAGGCCATGATCTCGCTGCCGATGGTGAGCAGGATGTCGCGGGGCGGCATGCAGGTCATCATCGAGTCGTTGCGGAAGTCCGGCGTGCCGATGGCCTGGTTCCACTGCAAGGGCGTCGGGCGGTCGACGACCACGCCGCGGTCCTCGAGGATCTTCACGAGGTTCTCGAGGCACTCGTTGCCGCGCTCGACGGTGGCCAGCGGGCGCAGGCCCCACATGCCGCGCATCTCGGAGTCCACGGGCACCTTCTCGGAGGTCGCGGGCTCCTCGGGCGGGATGACCGAGTTGTCGCAGCGGCCGACGATCACGCGCTTCAGCGGATCCCAGTCGTTCCAAGAGTTGACTATCTTCGCCATGACAGTCTCCTTTCTCCGGCAGCGCCCCATGCGCTGCCTAGATGGCTTGCACAACTACTGTGCACTGCAGCTCAGCCAGCGAAAACGCCGCGGCTGCAGGGAAACTTTGGAGACTGATGCTTCATGTGCGCTCCTCGGAACCCTTCCGTGGCGTATCCGCCAGATTTGCCGATGACGCAGTTATACCACCTTTTTTGATCACCTGCAACATGAAAATCAATCGCATTTCGTTCCGTTTTCTGCCTGTTATTGTGCAGTTGCACAATTATTGGAATCGATTGCTTTTTATCTGCCCGACACTTTTTGATTCATATTGGATATTTTCTCATTCTATTCATGGACTTTTGCATAAAAAGGGAAGAAACCTCATGTCCATGCACGAGCCGGCTTGCCATGCGACCTCCCGGCTCTCTTCCTCTTTGCACAAAAATGCCCGGAGAAAATTTTTTGAAAGGCTGTAAAAATTCGGTCAGGGTCGGCCGGGATTGAAAACCACGTTGAATGCTCTTGCGCAATGCGGGCAGAAACCGAGCCGGACGCGCGGGGCGTGGGCGCGAGACCCTGGCCCCGGACGCTATCGGCCGGCTTCCGGCGAGAGCCGGGATGAACGCGGGACGGACGCGAAAGGCGGATGGGCGAGACACGGGGCGAGCGCAGCGCGGGCGCGGGCGTGGGGCGTGAGTGCGGCGCGGGCTGGCGCCCTCTTTTTGCAGCGGTCTCTTAATAGTAGCGGTAGTACGCAGCACAGCTGCCTTCGGAAGACACCATGCAGGGACCCACCGGGTTTTCCGGCGTGCATACGGTGCGGAAGAGCGGGCAGTCGCTTGGCGCCATGATGCCGCGCAGCACATCCCCGCAGCGGCAGCCCTTCGGATCCTGCGTGGGTTCCACGTCGGGTTGGAAGCGGCGCACGGCGTCGAAGCGCGCGAACTTCTCGCGGATGCGGTAGCCCGAGCCGTCGATGACCCCGAGGCCGCGCCAGGTGGCAGGGCAGGTTTCGAACACCTCGTCAATGGCGGCCAGCGCGGTGGGGTTGCCCTGCGGCATGACGCCGCGCGCGTAGGCTATCTCTATCTCCGCGCGGCCTTCGTGCAGTTGGCGCATGATCATCGCGATGCCCTGCAGCACGTCCACCGGCTCGAAACCCGTGATCACGCCGGGGATGCCGTATTTCTTCGCCAAAAACTCGTACGGCGCGGCACCGATGATGGTGCTCACGTGGCCGGGCAGGATGAGCGCGTCCAGCTTGAGCTGCGGGTCGTTGATGATGGCCTCCAGCGCGCCCGGCATGTTCTTGTGCGCGGCGAACACGGTGAAGTTCTTCAGGTCGGCCGCGGCGGCGCGCTTCACGGCCATCGCCACAAGCGGCGTGGTGGTTTCGAAACCCACGCCCACGAACACTATCTGACGCTCCGGGTGCTGGGCGGCCAGCGTAAGCGCGTCCAGCGGCGAGTACACGATCTGCACGCTGCGGCCGGCCGCTTGCTCCTGCAGCAGGCTCGACGTGGAGCCGGGCACGCGCGTCATGTCGCCGAACGTGGCGATGGTGACGTTCGGGATGCGCGCGAGGGCGATGACCGTGTCGATGTCGCGGTTCGAGGTCACGCACACGGGGCAGCCGGGACCGCTCGCCAGACGCGTGCCCTGCGGCATGAGGTCGCGGATTCCGTTGCGCGCGATGGCCACGGTGTGCGTGCCGCACACCTCCATGAGCGTGGCGCCGCCTGCGGGGGCCAGCTTGCCGATGGACTCGATGAGGCCGCGCGCCAGCTGCGGATCCTTGAACGCCGCAAGCTCCCGCTGCATCTCGTCGGCGTCCACCGCGCGCGCCTCGTGCATGCCCGGCGAGGCGGAGGCGCTTGGCGCGGCGAATGTTTCACGTGAAACATTCGTTTCCTTGCAGCCGGTCATCTTGCAGCCTCCTCGCTTGCGGGGAGGTCGTCGCCGGCGAGTTCGGGGAACTGCTTGATGAGGTCGATGGTCTCCTGCGCGTAGTCGGGGTCCACCACCTCAATGGCGAAACCGGCATGCACTAACACGAAGTCGCCCACGCCGGCCTGCGGCGTGAGGTCGATCGCGATGTCGCGGGTGACGCCGAGGATGTCCACGACGGCCAAGCCGCCGTCTTTGAGCTCGGTGATCTTCGCCGGTATAGCCAAGCACATGGTTCATGCCTTCTTTCGGATTGCGGCGCGCATCCGTGCAGAAGCGCGCCTTACGCGCCGCTCTCGGCAGCGCCCTCTTCGCTTGCGGCCCATGCTACCACAGCCTGCCCGAACGAGACGGAGCCGTCGTTGGGCGGTAGATCGCGATTGACGGCCACCGTGAAGCCCGCGTCCTCGAGCGCGGCAATCGCGTGCTCGGCTAGATAGCGGTTCATGAACACGCCGCCGGAAAGCGTCACCGTCCCAATGCCGTGCAAGGCGCGCACAAGTTCCGCCACCGTGACGACAGCCTGCACGAACGCGTCATGGAAGCGGCGCGCGATGACGGAAACGGGCACGCCGGCGGCAAAATCGTCCAGCAGCGCGCGGAACGTGGGCGCGGCATCGAGCAGGAGCACGGAGGTGTCCTGCGCGGTGCTTTGCGCGGTGGCGGTGTTTTTGAGAACGGCGACGGCGTAGCGGTCGAGCGCGGCCGCATCGTCCTGTTTCGCCTGGTCGTCAGCGAATGTTTCACGTGAAACATTCGCTTGGCCGTTAGCGGGGGCCGCAAAGGGGAGGGTGGAGGGACCGGCGGGGGCGGCGGTCGGGATGGCGGCCGCAGAGGGGCCGGCGGGGGCGGTGCCGGGAGCGTGGGCTGGGATGGCGGCCGCAGAGGGGGCAGCGGGGGCGGTGCCGGGGCCGGCGGGCGCCCGCCCTGGAAGCGGGCGCACCGGCGGGGCGGAGATGGCCGCCTCCAGCAGGATGGCGGGCTCGCCTTCGTACGCCGGCTCGACGCAAATGCCCAAAAGCGCGCTGGCGGCGTCGAAAAGACGGCCGACCGACGAGGTCATAGGCGTGTTCACGCCCTGCTCGATCATCTGGTTGCAGATGGCGGCCTGCTCGCCCAGCGCTTCGAGCGCGCGGGCCGCACCGGGATGGTCAAGCAGGTCGAACGCCCAAAGCGCGCCGTAGGCCATGCGCAGCGGGTGCCGCACCGCGGCCGCGCCGCCCGGCAGGGGCACGTAGGCGAAGTTCGCGAAACGCTCGAAAGCGCGCCGGTTGGCGAGCAGCACCTCCCCGCCCCAGATGGCTCCGTCCATGCCGAAGCCCGTGCCGTCGAAGGCGATGCCGCACACAGGGTCCGTCAGGCCGTTCTCGGCCATCACCGACGCAACGTGCGCGTGATGGTGCTGCACTTCGATGACGGGCAGGTTTTGGGCATGCGCCCACTTCGCGGAAAGGTACTCGGGGTGCCGGTCACACGCCACCAGGTTGGGCTTGATCTCGAAGAGCGCCTCGAAGCGCTCTTTGGCGGCGAGCCAAGCGTCGTAGGTTTCGGCGTTCTCCATGTCGCCGATGTGCTGCGAGACGAACGCCTCCGCATCCCGCGTGAGGGCGAACGTGGCCTTCTGCTCCGGCCCGGCAGCGAAGATGGAAGGTCGCTGCGAGGAGGCCGCGGATCCGTCGTCTTCGAGAGGCGGGACGCTGGGGGAAGCCGCGGCGTTGGCCGATTTCGCCGGCTGGCAAGCCAACGGGACGGGAAGGGGCGCGTAGCCGCGGGCGCGGCGGACGAACTGCACGGCCTCCCCCGCGCTGCCGGCGCGGATGACGCGGATGACCGAGTCGTCGTAGCGCGTGCGGATAGCGCGGTCGTGGCCCATGAAGGCGTCGGCCACGGAGAAGAGCCGGACGTAGGCGTCCTCGTCGTCGATGACGATGGGTTCGTCGTGCAGATTTCCGGAGGTCATGACCAGCATGGGGACGTCCGTCCTGCCGGCCGCTGCGGCAGCGGTGGCGAAATCGTGCAACAGCAGGTGCTGCACGGGCGTGTAGGGCAGCATGACGCCCAGCTCGGGCAGCGCGTCGGCCAGACCGGGCGCGAACACGGCGCCGGCGCGCTTCCTCAGCAACACGATGGGCCGTTGCGCGCCGATGAGCGCGGCTTCCTCGGCCTCGCCCACCTCGCACGCTTGGCGCACGGCGGCCAGGTCGGGCATCATGACGGCGAACGCTTTGCCCTCGCGGCGCTTGCGAGCGCGCAACCGCGCCACGGCCTCCGCGTTGTTCGCGTCGCATGCCAAGTGGAAGCCGCCAAGGCCCTTCACCGCCAAGATCTTGCCTGCCATCAGCAGCTCCACGGCGCGTGAGAAGATGGCGTCGCTCTGCTCGCGCGTGACGCCCCAGGACAGCGGACCGAGAGGCGCGTCCACAGGGCCGCACGGCGCGCCGAGCCGGACGCCCGTCGTGCCGCGGTCGCCCGTCGCGCCGCGGTCGTTCGCCGTGCACCGCTCGCCCGTCCCACATCGTTCGCCCTGCGCACCGCGATCATCCGTCGCCCCGCGAACGTCTGCCTCGCAGCATTCGCCCACGCCGCCACGGCCGGTCGTTTCGCCGTGGTCGTTCGCTTCGCAACGACCGTCCTCCTCGTCCTGCGCTCCGAATGTTTCACGTGAAACATTCGTTTGCGCGTCGGTGCATGTTCGCGCGTCGGGGTTTTCGTGCTCGCGCCAGCTGATATGCGGGCCGCACTCGAAACATGCGTCCGGCTGCGCGTGGAAGCGCCGATCCAGCGGATCGGCGTATTCGGCGGCGCAGCGCTCGCACATGGGAAAATCCTTCATCGACGTGCTCTTGCGATCGTAGGGCAGCTTCTCGATGATGGTGAAGCGCGGGCCGCAGTTCGTGCAGTTGATGAACGGGTAACGGAAACGCCGGTCGTTGGGGTTGAATAGCTCGCGCACGCAGTCGTCGCAGGTGGCGAGGTCGGGCGACACGAGCGTGGTCTTCTCCACCGCGCCGGCGTCCGAGAAGCGGATCTCGAAGGAGTCGAAGCCCTCAAGCGGCACCTCCGCGAGGTCGATCTCCTCCACGCGCGAGGCGGCCGGCGGGTTCTCGGACAGCTCCAGCACGAATTCGTCGAGCAGCTTCGACTCGGCCTCCGCATGGATGAACACGCCGTCGGTGGCGTTGAGCACCCAGCCGTCCACCAGGTACTTCTTGGCCAACCGATAGACGAAGGGGCGGAAACCCACCCCTTGCACGATACCCTTCACCTGGATGTCGAGCGCCTCTTTCATGCGTCTTTCGCCTCGCTTCCGCTTTGCCGGGCTTATGCGCCCGTCGCCCGTTTCACGTGAAACATCCGGCACGCGGCGCCGCTCGGTGCGGAAACGCCGCCGCACCTGCCGCACGCCCGTGCAGCGCGCGGCACGCCTTCGCGTGCCCCTGCGCCACGCGCCCCGCGCCGTGCGCCCACGTTAGCGCTCGGAGGCGCCAAGCTCCTCCAGGATGTCGGCAACCACTTCGGCCAAAGCGCGCAGCGTGACGCCCGAGTTGTCGGGCAGGTGCAGGTGCACGCAGCGGCGTCCGCGATCGGCCAACGTCAGCAAGTCGCCGGACGCCTGGGCCTTCGCCAAGGTTCCCAGGCTTTCGGCCTCCCGTCCCAACGGGATGTCTTTCAGCTCGTCGGCCGACAGGATGAGGAACACGCCGCAGTTCGGCCCGCCTTTGTGCAGCTGACCGGTGGAGTGCAGGTACCGGGGACCCACCTCCAGGCACGACACCACGCCGCGCTTCTCGGCCACGTCGTGGCGGATGGCCTCAAGCGCCTCGCGGCGACCCTCGCCCGTGAACGGCAAAAACGCGTTGAGCGCGAAGAAGTCCCCCGGCTGGATGCTGCCGAAAAGGGCCCGCAGGGCGCCGCGGATGTCCGTGCAGTCCTTGAAGCACGGCGCCAGGCGCACCTCGGCCTCGCCCATATGGACGTCGTCGACAAAGTCCTGCGTGAAATCGGGCGCAGGCTGGCCTTCGCGCAGAATGTCGAGCACGGCGGCCTTCGCGGATGCCACGTCGGGCTGGTCGAAGGGGCACACGCGCATGAGGTAGCCGCACATGGCGATGGCGTACTCCCACATGACGAAGTGCTCGGCCAGCTCCTCCACGGTGTTGATCTTGTAGTTCTGGCGCGGGATGGCCGGGTCGATGTAGGACAGGCTCATCTCGAAGTTGCGCCGCTCGTCCCACAGGTCGGTCTTGGTCAGGTACGTGATGACGCTGCGGTCGCCGGGGTCCTTGGTGAGCAGCAGGGTGTCCACCTCGATGTTGGGCAGGATGCCCTGGCCTTCCTTGCCCAGGCTCTCGGCCACCAGCTGCTCTATCCACAGGCCCAGCACGCGCCCGCGCTTCTGGGTGAGGAACGAGAACTTGTTGCGGCCCTGCACGTAATTGTCGTACAGGAAGGCCGCCAGCACGATGGCGGGGTTGTCGATGGCGTCTTCGCTGCACTGGCGCTCGGCTTGAAGGGCGTGCTCCATGAAGTCGTTCAGGTCGATGCCCACGAGCGCGGCGGGAAGCAGCCCGAACACCGACAGGGCCGAAAAGCGCCCGCCCACGGAAGGCTCGCCCAGGAACACGGCGCCCCATCCCTCTTCGCGCGCCTGGCGCTCCAGGTCAGAGCCGGGATCGGTGATGGCCACCAAATGCTTGACCAGCTCCTCTTCGCTGATCTTGTCGGCCACGGCGTCGCGCACGGCGCGCAGCGCCAGGCGCGGCTCTATGGTGCCGCCGCTTTTGGACGATATGATGAACAGCGTGGTGCGCGGATCCGCCTCGGCCAGCATGGCGCGCACGCGCACCGGGGAGTCGGAGTCGAGCGTGCGAAACGCCACGGCCGACGAGTCCGGCTTGTTGTACTTCGTGATGGTCATGGGAGCCTGCGTGGACCCGCCCTGCCCGATGAGGACGACGGTCTTGAGGCCCTGGGCGATGATGGAGTCGGCGAACGCCTGGATCTCGCGCAGCGGGCACGGAGGGTTGCTGGCCAGATCGGCCCACCCCATGAAGTTCTCCGCGCACGAGCGCGCCTCCTCGGAGAAGTCGTAGAGGGACGCGTCCTTCGAGCGCAGGCGGCTGGCCACGCATTCCTTCACGAGCATCTTGGCGGAAGGATACAGTTTTTCCATGTCACCGGAGAGCATGCTACCTTCTTTCAGAGTAAAAGTTTCTTCATTCTAGCAAACGTGCGAAAAGCGCGCCCGCGCTGCGGGCTCCTTGTGGTGGAGTTGTGAACGAAAGCGGCGCGAACACGCCCCCGCAAGGGCCGCGCTGCCGCAAAGGACGTCGCGCCACGCGGGGGTTGCCCCTTCCCCCTTCCCTTGTGGCATAAAATTATTGATATATAATTTCTAATAAGATATTATCTCGTTAAGGTGGGTAAGAGGGCCCGCCATGATAAGAGGAGGAAGACGCATGACCGGAATTTCCAGACGAGACTTGCTGAAAGGCGCTGTGGTGAGCGCTGCTTCCGTTTCGACGCTCGGCCTGCTGGCCGCTTGCTCGAACGAGGCGCAGCCCGCTGCGACGGCTTCCGAAGAGGGAACCAACACCACCGACGCCGGCGCCGCCAGCACCGACTCCAACAGCGAGTACGTGGCGGAGGTCCTTGACCCCTCCAGCGCGCCCGACGCCGCTTCGGCCAGCAACTTCAACGTGGTGCCCGAGAGCGAGACCGTCGTGGGGACCACGTACGAGAACCTGCTGACCGCCATCGCGGGCGAGACGGGCGCCACCACGAAGTACGAAGCGTACTCCAAGGTTGCCGAGCAGGAGGGCTTCGACGTGCTCGCCCGCCTGTTCCAGTGCACGGCCGATGCCGAGAAGATCCACATCGAGCTGGAGTACAACCTGGCCAAGGAGATCGACCCCGCCACCGAAAAGCCCGAGCCGCCCGCCGTGGAGGAGCATGAGAGCGACATCAACCTCATCTCCGGCGCGAACGGAGAGATCTACGAGACGTCGGACATGTACCCCTCCTTCATCAAGAAGGCGCAGGAAGAGGGCAACAACAAGGCCGTGCAGGTGTTCACCCGCGCCAAGCTGGCCGAGGCCTACCACGCCAAGCTGTACATGGACGCCTACACCACCATCGACGAGCCGTTCGACGGCAAGTACTACCTGTGCCCCATCTGCGGCTACATCCACAAGGGCGAGAACTTCGTCGCCTGCCCCATCTGCCTGGCCCCGAAGAGCTCCTTCACGGCGTACTAAGAACCCGGCATGCGCGCCGCGCCGCAGGGCCACGTGCGGCGCGGCGCAAACGAGTGTTTCACGTGAAACATTCTAGGACGGAAAGCGGCTGCCCTTTTTTGCGAGGGCGGCCGCTTTTCGCTGTAAGTGCGGCGCGCCCGTCGTGTGGCGCGGGGCCTTTCGCTGTAGAGCGGCGCGCCCTTCGTTCGGTGTGAGGCGCCCTTCGCGCGTTGCGGCATTCCCTTCGCTGCAGGCGCGGCGCACCCTTCGTTCGGCGCGAGGCGTCCGTCGCTGCAGGTGCGGGGCGCCCTTCGCACGGTGCGGCATTCCCTTCGCTGCAGGCGCGGCAATCCTTCGCGCGGTGCGGCGCGCCCTTCGCTCGTCGCGGGCGTCCTTCGCGCGGTGCGGGACGCCCTTCGCTTGGGCGCACCCTTCGCGCGGTGCGTCGGCAAACGGATGTTTCACGTGAAACACTCGGTCGAGAGAGCGGCCCGTCTACGGAAACGAACCGGTTTTCGTCGCCTCTCTGTTAGACCAGGATTGACATGGACCTATGCTGGCCAATCCTCGAGCCGGGCTTCCCCTGGCCGGGCGCTTCGGAAGGCCCCGCCCGCC
>NZ_CBDTNW010000058.1:0-20901 GCF_965361815.1 Rubneribacter sp. | reverse complement strand
TTCGTGGTGGTCGGTGAGGGATTTGAACCCCCGACCTTGTGCTTGTAAGGCACCTGCGCTCCCGCTGCGCCAACCGACCGGCTGATCCGTCTTTCGACGGCTTTCCATTCTGCCATAAATGACGGGCCGCTGCAAACGGGCGCCTTCGGGCGGAGGGGTTCGCGCGGACGCGCGGCAGGCGCGTCGAAAACGGAGAACGCGTTGGCGTCGTGCGCTCGGAGGGGCTTGCGCGGGCGGCGCGGTCGGATGCTGCGCTTTGGGCCAAGGGCGCGTCCGCCCGCGCGGCCTCTTCGCTAAACACCGTTGGCATAGGCCGGCTGCGCCCGCAGATTGGTCACAAACGACGCCCTGTGGCACGCGCGGGGCCGGTTTTGCATCCTTCGCGCTCTCCGCATCCGGAGAAACACCAGGTCGCGAGAATCGAGCGGTCCACCAGAGCGCCGGATCGACCGCCCGGAGTGCCACAGGGCGCAGTTTGCGACCAACTTGCGGACGGCCCTTCGCCGAGCCGCCTCCGGCGGGTTCGTGCCAACGTCGGCTTAGCGGAGATCGCGCGGCGCTTTGGCCGCAAATCGCACCCGGCGACGCTCAAAGCGGCCAAAAGCGCGCGCGACGGCGACGCCGGATTTTCGCGAACTGGGCTTACTCTTTTCCCTTGCCTCGCCGAAAAGCCGGCGAGGGTTCCCTTCGCCGGCGTGGGGTTCCTCCTCTCCCTCCGGCGCCTTTTCGCCTTGGCGCGGCGCGCGATCGTCCGGCGCCTGTTTCCACAGCGGTGCGGAAAGGTTTTCCACCGCGTCGCGCGGCTTCTGCGGCGGCGGGGACCCGCGCTCTTACCTGCGGAGCTGGATCCGCGTTGGATTTTCGCTGGAGGCGCGCTTGATCGGCGTTGGATTCGCAGCGGAAGCGGGCGGCATTCGCGTTGGAAGCGCGTTGGAGGCGCGTTGGGAAAAGGCGGCTTTCCATGGTGAACTGTGCCATGTATCTGCTAGATGAGCAGGTCATACTGGTATCGGGCAATCATGGGAAGGGACGACATGAAGCGAAACAGGACGGCGGTTTTCGGAGTGCTGTGCGGCCTTGTCTGCGCGGCGTGCGTGGTTGGGTACACGCAGAGCGTGCGCGGGGAGGCCGATGCGGCGCGCGCCGAGGCCCTTGCCCGCTACGGGGGCGAGCAGCTGGAGGTGTGCGTGGCGAAGCGCGACATCGCCGCGGGGGAGACGGTGGACGCCGGGGCGGTGGAGAGCCGCCTGTGGGTGGCCGACCTGCTTCCGGGCGAGGCGATCCGCGACGCCTCCCAGGCGGTGGGCAAGAAGGCGTCGTCGGCCATCCTGGCCGGCGAGGTCCTTTCGGAGCGGCGGTTTCAGGAGGTCGGTTCGCAGATAGACGTGCCCGAGGGCCTGAGCGCCGTGAGCGTTCCCGCGAAGGACGTCCAGGCGGTGGGAGGCGCGGTGTCGACGGGGAGCCGGGTGGACATGTACGCCACCGGAGGCACCTCCACCGACGTGATAGCGGACGACGTGCTGGTGCTGGCCACGAGCGCAAGTTCCGCAGAGGGCTCCTCGGATGCCGAGGTGGCGTGGATCACCATCGCCGTGGAGGCGGAGTCCGTCCAGGAGATCGTGGCTGCGGCGCAGCGGGCGGAGCTGTACTTCGCCTTGCCGAGCGAGGCGTCGGGGCAAAGCGGCGCCGAGGGCGATGCGCCCGGCGAGGGGAGGGGCGACTTATGACGATGTCTCTGGTGGCGCTGTGCGCCGACTCAACGTGCTTGCAGCATCCGGAGGCCATGGGCCTTGCCGGGGAGAACCTTGCCTCGCAGGAGTGGCTGAGGCTGTTCTCGACGCCCGAGGAGGCGCGGCGGTTTTTGGGAAACGACACGCTTGTCGACGAGGTGTGGGTGGTTTCGAGCGAGGGCGTGTCCCCCATCAACCTGGCCGCCTCGCTCAAGCGTGACCGGCCGGAGAGGGTTGTGTGCCTGGTTTCGTTTCAGGAGACGGGGTCTTTGAAAAGCCGCGCGAGCGCTGCGGGGATCGACGCGTCGTTGACGAGGCAGGCGTTCGTCGCGCGCTATGCGCGCAGAAAGCAGGCGGCCGCGTTGCGGTCGTTCGGCGGACGGCCTCAGACGACGGGCTTTCCATGTGCGTCCGGACCCTCGCTTCGCGTCGCCGAAGCGCCTGCTGCCGGCTGCGCGCCCACGTTGCAGACGGGTCCTGCGGCTGCGGCGAAGGCGGGGACGGCTGCGGCCGCGCCTTGCGACGCCGCCCCCGCCTTCGCGCACGATGTCGGCGAGGCCGGGAACGAGCGGAGCCGGTTCGCTCAGGGACGAGCCCCGGCGCTCGCGCGAGAGTCCCGTCGCGCCTCCGCCTTCTTCATGCCCGTGGCAAGCGGCAGCGGGGGTGCGGGGAAAAGCACGGTGGCGGCGCTCGCGGCCATCCTCTCGCAGGGGCTTGGGTTCGACACCTTGCTGGTGGACTTCGACCTCCAGTTCGGGGACATGCCCGCCTTGCTGGGAGTGCGGGATCCTCTGCGCATGGAGGAGGTTTTGGAGGCTCCGGGGAAACTATCGTCCCTGCGGCCCGAGAAGGGGTTGCCGGCCCTGCTGGCCGCCCCCAGGCGGCTCGAGGACTCCGAGGTGGTGGTGGGGGCCGCCCCGCAGCTGCTCGACCAGCTGTCCCAGCGGTTCGACGTGGTGATCTGCAACACCGGGGCGGCCTGGGCGGAGCAGCACGCCATCCTGCTCGAGCGCAGCTCGAAAGCGCTGCTCCTCGTGGACCAGCGTGCCTCGTCGCTGAGGGCGTGCAAGCACGCGCTCGATCTGTGCGCGCGGTGCGGCATCGCCACGAACCCGTTCGTGTTCGCCCTCAACAGGTGCGCGAAGGGAGCCCCCCTCACGTCCATCGACGTGTCGTGCGCGCTTCAAGGCGCCCATGTGGCCGAGCTTAAGGACGGAGGACGCGACGTGGAGGACCTGCTGGGATCGGGGGTTCCGTTCGAGCTTCTGGAATCGAGGAACGATCTGTGCACGAGCCTCGAGCGGCTCATGCTCAACCTTCTGCCCGGCGCGGAGGCCTCCGGTCGCGGCGACGACTCCGCGACGCGCGCGGCCGGACGCCGGTTGCTGAAAGGGCGCGCTCCCCGCAGGAGAAAGCGGGGTGCGCCATGTCTTTGACGAGCCGCGTGCGGGCGGCGGACGGGGCGGGCGCGCGTTCTGGCTTCGGAGGCGCCCTGGGCTTGGACGAGCTGAAAGATGGGATGCAGTCGTTCGTGTCGGTGGACGACCTCGCCGTCATGATGCGGGACAATCCCAGTCGGGCGCGCAACGAGATCAGAAGCGCGTGCCGGCAGGTCTTCGAGGGCCAAGCCTGGGCGGACGTCCCGGAGGGCCGTCGGGAGGAGCTTGCGGGGCAGCTGGTGGACGAGGTGCTCGGGTTCGGCCCTTTGGAGCCGCTTCTGGCGGACGACGCCGTCACGGAGATCATGGTGAACGGTCCGGAGGAGGTGTATTTCGAGAAGGAGGGGAAGCTGCGCCGCAGCGCCCAGCGCTTCGCGGACGCCGATCAGCTCCGCGCCCTCATCGACCGCGTGCTGGGTCCGTTGGGCCGTCGGGTCGACGAGGCGTCTCCTCTGGTCAACGCGCGTCTTCCCGAGGGGCATCGCGTGCACGTGGTCATCCCTCCGCTTGCGCTCGACGGCCCCGTGATGACGGTGAGGAAGTTCGCGAAGCGGGTCATGACGCTCGAGGACATGATGGGCATGGGGTCGTTCGACGGGGCCATGCGGAGGTTTTTGGTGTGGGCCGTGCGCGCCAGGAAGAGCATCGCCGTCTCGGGCGGAACCGGCAGCGGGAAGACCACCCTGCTCAACGCTTTGTCGTGCGTGCTACCCGAAGGGGAGCGCATCATCACGATAGAGGATTCGGCCGAGCTGCGGTTCCTCGAGCATGCGCACGTGGTGCGCCTGGAGGCTCGCCCCCGCAACGCCGAGGGGATGGGCGAGGTGACCATCCGCGATCTCGTGATCAACGCGTTGCGCATGCGGCCCGACCGCATCGTGGTGGGCGAGTGCCGAGGCGCCGAAGCGCTGGACATGCTCCAGGCCATGAACACAGGGCACGACGGGTCGCTGACCACGTTGCATGCGAACTCGCCCGCCGACGTGGTGGCCCGGCTCACCACGATGGTGCGCTACGCGGTCGATCTGCCGGTCGATGTCATAGAGGCCAACGTGGCCGGCGCCTTCGACGTGGTGGTGCAGACGGCGCGGTCGTTGGACGGGTCGCGCTTCGTGTCGGAGGTGGCGGAGCTTGCGTTCGACGACGAGCGCCGCCGCTGCGGCACCAGGACGCTGTTCAGGCGCGACGTTTCGGATGAGGAGGGGAGGTGGCTGGCCCCTCCCCGGTGGCTTGGCGAGCTGTGCCGGAAGGGTCTTGCGATGGAGGAGGAGGTGGAGTCGTGGAGGTATGCGGCGCGATTGGCGGCGTAGGGGTCCTGGCCGCGTTCGGATGCGGGTCGGTGCTGGGGTCTTTGGCGGCCGCGCGTGCGCGGAACGGCCGAAGGACGGCGTTCTTCGAGGCTGGGGAGGGGCGATCGGGCCGTCTGGCATGGCGTGCGCGCAACGGGGTGGGATGGGCGAAGCCCGCCGCAAGGGCCCTTTTGCGCAGCCCTCGGCTGTCCGATCTGGCCGAGGAGGCGGTGTGGGCCGTGGAGCTGCGGGGGTTGAGGACCGCTCCCGAGCCCCTCGTCTCCTTGTTCTTTGCGCTCGTTGTCCTCGTCGCGCTCGGAGCGACCCTCGTCTCGTCGTCTTTGGCATGTGGGGCGGCGGTGGCCGCGTGCGCATGCGCGGCCGCGCTCGCTTGGGCGGGGTCGGCGCGGGATAGGCGCCGCGAGGCGGCGCGGGAGGCGGTGCCCGACGCCTTGCGGGCCATGGACGCGTGCTTTCGGTCGGGCCTTTCGCTTCTGCAAACGTTTCAGCAGCTGGCAGGCGAGGCGCAGGGTCCTTTGCGCCCTCTGTTCGAGCGCGCCGCCCACCGTATGGAGGCGGGGCGGGGCGCGCGGGAGGCCCTGGGCGCCCTGCGCAGCGGATCGACCGTGCCGGAGCTTTCGTTCGTGGCGGTGGCCCTTGACGTTCAACATCAGGTGGGCGGCAGCATGAGGCAGGTGCTCGATGCCGCCAGGGCCACGGTGGAGGGCGAGCTTGAGCTGAGGAGGTCTTTGCGCGTGCAGACGGCGCAGGCGAAGCTCTCCGCGCGCGTGGTCAGCGTCATGCCCTTTGTGCTCATAGCCGTGTTCTCCTTGGTGAGCGAGGGGTTCCTCGACCCTTTCTTCTCCAGTGCCGCAGGGCTTGCGCTGCTGGGGCTGGCCTTGGCGATGCAGGCGGGCGGCATCTTCGCGGTGCGCCGCATGCTGGCGGTGGAGGTGGACTGATGGAGGTTGGGACGGCGGCGTGGGGGTTTGCGGCGGCGGCCGCGCTGTTCGGAGGCGCGGGCGGGTGGTGTTTGTCGGTGGCGTGGGCGCGCGCCCGTGAAGCGGCCCTGCGCCGCCGGCGCGGCAGGGCGCGGGCGTTTCCCGCCGGCCGGGAAGGCGCCCCCGGCATGCCGCAGGGGCGCGTGCTCGGCTACGCGGCAAAGATGAGCAAAAGGCTTGCGCTGGGGGCGGTGCCGTCGCCTTTGGGGAGGGCCGGGCGCCGCTTGGCGGCGAGGTGGCTGGACGGAAGGTCCCGCAGGGCGGGCGTGGAGGGCGTCGTGACGCCCGAGGGGCTTGCCGAGGCGTCGGCCCGCCTCGGGGGCGCGGCTGCTGCGGCTGGGGCGCTTGCGGGGGCGCTGTTCTCTGCGGAGCTGGCGCTGCTCGGCTGCGTCATCGGCGCGGCAGCGGGCGCCGCGTCCGTTCCACGCGCGATCGGAAGGGCCGAGCGGAGGAGGGTCGAGGCGCTTGAGAGGAGCCTTTCAGAGATGCTCGAGACCGTTTCGCTGGGGTTGCGCAGCGGGCTGTCGTTCGACCGCAGCTTCCAGCTTTACGGCGAGCATTTCGACGTTCCCTTTGCCCGCGAGTGCGCGGCAGCGCAAAGATCCTGGTCGCTTGGCCTTGCAACGCGCGAAGACGCGCTGCGCGACCTGGCGGCGTCGTACGGATCCCCCCTGCTTGTGCGCGTGATGGAGGCAACGGCGAGGTCGCTGAGGTTCGGCTCGTCCCTTGTCGAGGTGCTGGAGTCGGCGGCGGCCGACGCGCGTGCCGAGCGACGGGCCCATGTGGAGGAACGGGTGGCGAAGGCCCCGGTGAAGATGATGGTGCCCACGGGCGCGCTCATCCTCCCCGCCATGCTGCTGCTCGTGCTGGGTCCCGTGCTGCTTGAGTTGATGGAAGGGTTTTGAGATGAAGGACGCGAGAAGAAGGAGGTTTTCCCATGGATCGGTATCGGATGTGCTTGGCGAAGGCTGCGTGCTGGGCGGGCAGGCTGAGGCGCGGCGAGACGGGGCAGGGCACCACGGAGTACGCCATTTTGGTGGGCGTGCTGGTGGTCATAGCCATCATCGCCATCACGGTGTTCCGCCCCAAGCTGCAGGAGCTGTGGGATGCCATAGCGGAGGGCATAAACGGGCTGTGACAAGGGCCTTTCTTTGCGCACCGCACGGGGCGCGGGGAGAGGCGGGGCAGTCGACGGTGGAGTACGCGCTGGTGACGGTGGCGTTTCTCTCCATGATCGTCG
Source organism: Rubneribacter sp. (assembly GCF_965361815.1). NCBI lineage: Bacteria > Bacillati > Actinomycetota > Coriobacteriia > Eggerthellales > Eggerthellaceae > Rubneribacter > Rubneribacter sp. Next base: position 14,202 of record NZ_CBDTNW010000058.1, on the reverse strand, counting down.
GCTTGGCCGCGCTGTGGAGGATGCTCGACGCCGCCGCCCTCGTGGAGCACGCGCTGGTATCGGCGTCGCACCACGTGCAGGCGTCCGCGCCGGGCGGCGTGGCGGATGTGTTTCTGTACTAGGCGCATAGGGCGCAAACGGGTTTCGGAAAGGGGGACGGTCGTGGCGAAGGTCGAAGGCGGGGGCGCGTGCGTCCTCGCGGCCGCCGTTCGAAAGCGGTCTGCGGCGCGCTGCGCCTGGTGCGCGAGGCGCTCCTTAGACGGGCAGGCGACGGTGGAGGCCGCGTTTCTCATCCCGGTTCTGCTGATCGGGCTGCTGCTGCTCGTGCAGCCGGGCATTCTTCTGTACGACCGCATGGTCATGGGGGCGGCGGCCTCCGAGGCATGCCGGCTTCTGGCCACCAAGACGGATGCCGCCGGGGATATGGAGGAGTCCTGCCGGGCGTTCGTGATGCACCGGCTGGGCTCGGTGCCGCCCGTCTCCTGCTTCCATGTGCACGAGGGGGGCTGCAGTTGGGAGGTGGCGTTTCAAGGAGACGAGCGATCGGAGGCGGTCGAGGTGACCATTGCGAACGAGGTGCGCCCTCTGCCCCTGCTGGGGGCGGGCGGTGCCCTGCTCGGCATCCTGAACGACCGGGGCAACTTCGAGGTCAGGGTGAGTTGCTCGCAGTCGACGCAGCCGGATTGGGTCGGCGGCGCGGCGGCGGGCCGCGATCCGGCCGGCTGGATAGGGGCGTGGGCGGCATGACGCGGCGAGATCCGTTTCGGGACGAATCCGGCATGACCACGGTGGGCATGGCGCTGTCGCTGCTCCTCACCTTGTCGCTCGTGTTCTCGGCGGCCCAGGTCCAGCGCGTTTCATCGGCGTCTTCCGAGGTGCAGAGCGTGGCCGACGCCGCGGCGCTGGCCGCCCAGAACGAGGTGGCGGAGTTCATGATCGTCGTGCGGGCATGCGATGCGGTGGTCCTGTCCATGACGCTCACGAGCCTTGCGGCCACGGGGTTGGGGGTGGCTGCCCTGTGCACGCCCGCGACGGCGCCCGCGTCCGAGGCGCTGCTCAAGGCGGGACGCGACGTGGCCCGCGCTCGCGACGGGTTCTCGGAGAAGGCCTCGGCGGGGCTCAACCGGCTGCAGCGCCTGCTGCCGTTCATGGCGGCTGCGAACGCCGCGTCGGTTGCGGCCGCCAACAACAAATCCGCTTCCAACTACCTCGCGCTCGCCCTGCTGATGCCCGACGAGGGGAAGGAGATCGGCGTGGGCGGGGCCGAGGGGGTTGAAGAGGCGCAGGACGCCGCCGACCGCGACGCCGACGGGATCCGTCGCGCCGCCGAGGAGGCCGAGCGCGCCGCCGAGAAGGCCAACGAGGCGAAGCGGCGCGCCTTCGAGCGCGACTGCGGGGCGAATCCCGTGTACTGCATGTACGAGCGCGCCTCCGCGCTCGCCTCGATGACCGGGGCGGAGAATCCGCTGTACCGCAGCGTCGACGCTTGGTCGTTCTCGGTGGCCCTTGACCGGGCCAAGGCGTATTACCCGCGCCGCCTTGCGCTCGAGACCCCCGAGGGGCCGTCGGTGGAGGAGCAGGCTCGCTCCGCGTTGCGCGCGCGGTTCTACGCGCATGCGGTCGAGGAGATCTCTCGCGGATACGTGCGCGAGGAGGGGGACTCGTTCGAGGCGCTCTTCCCCTTCCTTCCCAGAAACACCGACGAGATGCGCGCGACCGACCTCTACACCGAGGTCGCGTACCCGTGCACGGCCGACGAGGAGGGGAGGACGGTCATGCACGCCTGGCCGGGCTGCCCGGCCGCATCGGGGGCGACGACCCTCGGGTCCATCGCCGAGATGGAGCGCGGCGCGTACCCCGTGTGCGGCGAATGCGGGTTCTCGGCGTCTGCCATGGGCAAGGTGGCCGCCGCGTCCACCTCCGTCGAGAACGGCTTCGAGCACCACTACCGGGCCGTGGCTGAGGCCGCGAAGGACTACGAGGAGGCGATGCGCGACCTGGCGCCGCTCAAAGCGGAGGTGAAGGGCCGTGCCGAGGGGCTGTTCGACGAGGTGCGCAAGGCGTTGGGAAACGTCGGCGGCATGCGCATAGACGCCCTGCCGCCCGGCAGCTCGGGCGTTGTCGTCCTGGTGGCCAACACGGGGAGCCAGGCGGCCTCCGCAGGGTTTGCAAGCCCGTTCGTGGCGAACGCGGGGACGCTGGGCGCGCGGGCGGCCGTCTCCGCGGCCACGCTTCTGGCCGAGCCTGCGGGCGAGGCGGGGGACGTCGTCTCCTCGATGCTCGACGGCCTGGCGGACGGCGGCGCGGCGACGGGGGCGCTGAGCTTGGTGCTCGATTGCTGGTCCGGGCTTTTGCGGGCGTACTCCGACGGGCAGAAGGCGCTCGACGGCGCCGTCTCCTCGGCGCTTGACGGGTTTCCCCTCTCCGGCGCGAGCGGTTTGGGGTCGTGGGCGGCGGGCGCTTTGCGATCGGCGGTGTCGGCGGCGGGCTTGGAGCCGGCGAACCTCGACGCCCTCAAGCCCGTTCTGGTGAACTCGGCGCACGTCGCCTCGTCCGATGCCGGGGCGGTGGCGGCGCGCCTGATGTCGCTCAAGGAGCGTGCCGTCGCCCATCCGCTTGGATCGAACGACGTGTTCTCGTCGGTGGTCTCGGCCTTCGAGGAGCGGGCGGTGGAGGCCATCTGGTCCGCCGACGGGAAAGTGGAGGTGGCTGTTGTGGAGCTGTTCGGGGGCGGGGGTCCGTCCGTCACGGTGGAGGTGGCGCTTCCCCCCGCCGTCAGGGACGCGGCGACGGATGTCGTGCAGCGCATGGCCGACGGCGTGAGGGACGTCTACGCGCAGATCACGGGGGTGAGGGTATGGGAGTGAGAAGGAGGGTTCGCGACGAGGGCCAGATGACCGTCGAGCTTGCGGTGGCGCTTCCGGTGCTTGTGGCGGTGGCGGCCGTGGCGGTGAACGCGCTGCTCGCGTTCTCGGAGTGCGCGGCGTTCGACAACGCCTTTCGCGACGCCGTGCGCCTCAACGCCACCTCCCCGGCCTACGGGCAGGGGCTGGAGCAGAGCAGGGCCGCCGTGCAGTCCGATCTGGAGGGCGCGTTCAACCGGTCGTTCGAGTCGGTGCAGGTGGCCGTGGAGGGCGCGTCCGGCGGGCATGTCCGCTTCACGGCGACGCTCGAGGTTTCCCCCACCCTGTTCGGGCTTGGTCTGAAAAGGTCGGTGTTCGGGGTGGAGCTTCCAAAGCTCGTCCACAGCGCGGAGCTTGCGGTGGACCGCTACCATCCGGGGGTGCTCGTATGAGGGCTTCGTCGGCGGAGGAGGCGCAGGTTCGCCGCGCGCGGCGGGCGTGCCTTGCCGTCGGCTTCCTGCTGGCGGCCTCGGCGTTGGCGGCCGCAGCGTCTTGCGCATCTCGGCCGGGCGTTGCGCGCGAGGCGGCGCGGGGGTCGACGTGGGCGGGCCCGGCAGGCACGGACGACTTGGGCCTTGAGGAGGTCCTCGCCGCCAAGGACGTGGTCGAGGGGCTTCCCGACGGCTTCGAGGACGGGTTGGCGGTTCCCTCCGAATGCCTGGACGTGCGCTCGGAGCAGCGCGAGGACGGAGGCGTTGCGGGTTTCGTCGTCCGCTCCAACGCCGCGCGGGCCTACGAGGAGGTTCGGGACGCCCTCGTGGCGAAAGGCTGGACGGCGGTGGAGAGCGGATCGGGCTGCAGCGGATCGTTTTCCAAGGCGTCCGGACCGTATAGATGGGCGTTCGTCTCCAGCGTGGGGGCGGGCGGGTGCGCGAGCGTCGTCGTGCAGTACGCGACGGCGGAAGAAGGGAGTTGAACATGGAGAAGGGAAACGAAACGGGCATCGAGGGCGCGGTCCCCTTGTCCTTGGCGGGCAGGATCTCGCGCAGGGCGCGCGGGCTTTTGCTCTCGGAGCCAAGCGAAGGGATGCTTCTGCTCATGCCGTGCAGCGACGTTCACACAGCGGGCATGAGGCATAAGCTCGATGTGGCGTTTGTGGATGCGACAGGCTTGGTGCTGGAGGCCCATCGGGATGTTGGGCCGTTTCGCAGGCTCCGCAAGCGGGGCGCGGCCGCCGTGGTGGAGCGGTTCTCGTCATGCTCGGGTCCTTGGTTCGAGGAAGGGGACCGCGTGGGGATGGTCCGTTTGGAAGGAGGAAGGCCGTGAAAGTGTGTCCGACATGCGGCGCGGGGGCGTTTGACGATGCCGAGGTGTGCTACGGGTGCCTCCATCGCTACCAAGAGGGCGGTCCCGGCCAGGGACCCGGCGCTCCCGATGCGGGGCGGCCCCGTCCGGTTGAGGCGGCGGGCGTCGCCGAGGCTCCTGCCGCCGTTGCGGCGGGGGAGGGGCCGGCCCTGCGCGCGCCCCTCCCTTCGGGGGCCGTTGCGGCGACGCTTCGGCCGGAGGTCCTTCAGCCGACGGTCGCGCGGGAGGCGTCTGGGGAGTGCGGCTTGCTTGCGTCGGGCGACCCGTCTGAAAGGGAAGCTGCCGGCGGGGTCGGCGATGTGCGGGACGAGCTTCTCTTCGGGCGCTTTGGCTGGACGGTCCGCTTCGAGCTTCCGGGATTCGCCCCCCTCTTAGACGGGGAGGAGGGATCGTCTGCCGGGGGCGCTTCCCGCTCCACGCGATGCGCGCTGCTCAGGCAGGATGCGAAGCTGCGCGACGATTCCGATTGCGGGCTTATCATCCGCTTCCAGCCTGAGGCCGTGCGGGAGGCGGGGGAGGGCCGCCGCAGGCGCCCCGTGCGGGGGAGCCATGCGAAGGCTGCGGCTGCGGGTACGGGCGGGGTCGTTTCGGACCCGGATCGCCGATGATCGGATGGGTCGTGCAGGTGGTCGGGGGCCTGGCGTGCGGCGCGGCCGTGGGGGCTTTGGTCGTGCCGCAGGCCGCCGACGCGCTGCTGGGGCGTGCCTACCGTCGATCGAGGTCGTGGTGGTGGGATTCGTTTCGCCTCTACCGGGCGGCGAGGAAGGCGTCTCGGCGCGCGGGCGAAGCGTCTGCGGATGAAGGCGGCCCCTTCGCCGCGTGGCTGGACGATTCGCTGCGCGCGGCCGGGCAGGGGACGCTTGCCCGCGAGCGGGCGATTGCGCTGAGGGGCGAGGGGCTTCCCGCCGATCCCGAGCGGGCCGTCCGCACCGAGCGGCAGCAGAAGGAGCGCTGCTCGTTCGCGCCGACGCGTCGCCGGAGGGCGGCCTGCGCGGCGGCGGGCGCCGTTGCGGGGGCGGCTTTGGCGGCTGCGGCCCTGCCTTGGGCCTCGGCGCTGGCTGCCGGCGTCTGCGCGACGGCCATGCTGGTGGCGGTGGCGTGCGATCTGAAGGCGCGCATGATCCCCCTCGAGTGCTGCGCTGCGCTTGCGGCGGCGGGAGGGGCGCTCCAGGCGCTGGCCGCAGGGCCGGCGGGCCTTGCGGCGGGCCTCGTGTTCGCGGCCGTCGCGGCGGGCGCGTGCCTTGCGGCGAACCGGGTGGCGGGCCGAGGGCGCGCGCTTCCCGTCGGCCACGGCGACATACGCTGCATGGCGGCGCTGTCCCTTGCGACGGGCGCGGCGGCGCCTGCGGGCCTGCTCGCGTGCTACATGTCGGCTGCGGCGTTTTCTTTGGCGGGGTTGGCTGCAAGAAGGCTCACGCTCAGATCAGGCATACCCGTGGCGCCGTTTTTGTCGCTGTGGCTGGCGTGCGGAGTGGCCTGCCTCGCGTGTTGAGGCCGCCCGTCCCGGCGCGGCGCGTCCGGCCGGGCGGAGAAGGAAGGACCCGCCGATGGGCGGGAGACGAAGATGGGAGGAACCATGAGGGAGACGAGGGATTTCTGCACGAGGGCGGACGGGGTGCGGGCCATGCTCGTGCGCGGCGAGGAGGACGGGGGGTCTGAGATCGTGCAGACCGTCATCGTCTTGGGGTTCGCCGTTGGGCTGGGCGCCGCCCTGCTCCTTTTGCAGGGAAACATCCAGGGTGCCATCACGCAGGCGGGGACGGCCGTGACGGACATGTTCTCGAAGATCACGTCCGGCGCGGCATGAGCGGATCGGCCTTGGGTTCCGCCCCGCCGGGCCTCGGGCGGCGTCGCAACGGCGAAGCCGGGGGCAGCGTCGTCATGTTCGTGGCGACGCTGCCCGTCCTGTTCGCGTTCCTGTGCGCGATCGTCGATCTGGGCCGCGTGGTGTTTTTAGGGATAGCGCTCTGCGACGCGGCCCATGAGGCGTGCCGGGTCGCATCCGGCCTTCCGGTTGCGGCCGTGTCCGAGGAGGATCTGCTTGACGCGGCCCTCCAAGCCTCCCCGGCGCTTGCGGGGGAGGGGCTTCGGCTTTCAGCGAGCGTGTCCTACGGCGATGCGGAGGACGCCTCCTACGTCCACCACGCCTTCGACGAGGCGTCCGGGACGTTTCAGGAGCGCCTTGTGCGAACCCGGCGGCGGAGCGTGTCGGTTGAGCTCGAGCTTTCAGGGAGCTTCCTCACGCCCGTCGGGGACCTTGTGGCGGCGGCGGACGGAGGGGCTTTGGCGCTTGGAGCGCAGGCGAGGGGGCTTGTTGGAGAAAGCGAGGAGGGTGCGCGATGAGGGGCCGGGAACATGGGGGAGAGACGGTGCAGTTCGCTTTGACGGTCCCCCTCTTTCTGCTCGTGTTGCTTGGGATCGTCCAGGTCGGCGGCATGACGCTGGTCGCAAGCCAGCTCTCCTCCGAGGTCACGCGCTCGTGCCGGCAGCTCGATGTCGCCGGCTTGCAGCAGGCTGCGGACAAAGGGCGCTTCGTCGAAGAGGAGATCCTCGGCGCCTCCACCCAGTTGGCGGCGGAAAGCCTGCACGTCTCGGACGTCAGGGTGGAGTGGCGCCAGGACGAAAGCGGGTCTGTTCTGGGCGAGGGGCTCTCGTCCGACCAGAGCACGTCGGTGGCCAGGCTCTCCTACGCGCTTCGCTACGACGTGCCCTCCGCGCTCGATATCCCCGGGTTGTCGGGGCAGTCCCTGTTTCGCCACGTGGACTGCACGTACGTCGCGGGGCGCGTGGTGGAGGTGAGCGTGGAGGAGGGGCCATGAGGACGCGGTCGCTTTCGCCCGAAAGGGGGAGCATGGCGCCCCTTGCCGTGGCTGCGGTGTTCGTTTTGATCGCGGCGTTGTCGTTCGCGGTGGACCAGGGCATCGCGTATGCGGCGAAGGCGCGGCAGGAAAACGCGCTCGACTCCGCCCGTTCGGCGTGCATGGACGCCTCGTTCGCGCTGGCGGCGAAAAACGCCCAGGATCCCGGGCGCCAGATCGCCGAGACCGTCGTACGCGCGGTGCGCGCCCAGGGGTTCTTGGGGCGGACGACCGTGTGGTTCTACGAGGCCGCCTCGCAAGAGGTGCCGAAGGCGGAGCGGCTGTGGGCCGTGGGCGTGCAGCTTGAGGAGGAGGCGGAGACGGTGTTCGCGCGGGGGTTCGGGCTGGAGGGCATCCCCGTGGCGTCCCATAAGGTGATCGTGGCCCGACCGTACGCGAGCGAGGTCGCGTGGAGGCCGCAGGAGCGGCTGTGCGGGCGCTACGAGGTCGAGGCGGGCCAAGCCGCCGCCTCCGCGTCGTTCGCCCAGCTCGACTCCGCAGGGGAGTTCCCTGCGGAGATGGCCGACGCCATTCGCGAAGCGCTGGCGGACGGGGAGGGGCAATGACGAAAGGAGCTGTTTCATGAACGAAGGATCGGCGGAGCGCGCCGTGCGGGGAACGGGATTCTCCGCACGCGCGTCGAACGCGGACGCCGTCCGCTACGGCGATGGCGCGGAGCCCCGGTTCCGCAGGGGCAATCCCGTGCGAGACGACGAGCAGGAGCGGACCCGCGCCGCCTCCCTAGGGTCCGGTCGGCCGGGGGAGAGGGGGCTAGACGTCCGTCGCGCCAAGCGGCTGGCCGCAGTCGCGGCGGCGTCCGCTGCGGTCGCTTTCGCGTCCGTCGCCTACGGGTTGTGGGCCCACGCCTCTTCGAGCGCGGCGGTCGGGGCCGCCACCTCCGGCGCGCAGCCGACGCTGGTGGCGGCTGCCGACATACGGGCGGGGGACGCGCTGACGGAGCAGACGGTGCGGTTGGAAGACGTCCCTGCGGCGTTTCGCTCCCCTGCGGCCCTGGGCGCCGACGCCTTGCAGCAAGGTTCCGCCCTCGGGAGCCGCGCTTTGGTGGACATACCGGCGGGGTCCCAGATAACGGCTTCGTTCGTGACCGGATCGGGCGGCGGGCGGCTGGCCGCCGATCTGGGCGCCGGCATGGAGGCCGTCACGATCGGCGTGGATTCGGAGACGGGCTTGGCGGGAAGGATCAGGGTCTACGACGTGGTGCGCGTGGTGTCGGCCGAGGGCGCCTCGGCGGGGACGTCCCTTTTGACCACGCTGTGCGACAGCGCCCGTGTTGTGGCGGTGGGGGACGAGGCGTCCGCGGCAGGGGCGCCCTACACGTCTGTGACGGTGGAGGTGGACCCGTCCCAGGCCGACGCGGTGCGCGAGGCGCAGTACGCCGGAAAGGTGAGCCTGGTCCTCCTGTCCGCCCAAGACGCGCTCGGGGAAGGTGAGGCGCATGGATAGGGCGTCCGAGCGAGCTTTGAAGCGCGGCGTCCGCGAGGAGGTCGCCGCAGCGCTGCGCGGCCAACAGGCGGGGCCGGAGGTTGTCGAGCGCCTGATCAGGGAAACGGTGGACAGGATCGCGCTCGAATGGGGGGCAAGGCTCTCCCCGTTGGAGTCCGAGGCGCTCTCCCAGGCCATGATCGACGACTTCCTCCACTACGGACCCTTGCAGCCCCTGCTCGACGACGCCTCTATCACCGAGATCATGGTGAACGGGGGAGGCGTGGACGCAAGCGATCCGTCGATGCCGTTTCTGGACCCGGTCGTCTACGTCGAACGGGCGGGCCGCATCGAGCGGAGGGCGGACGTCGTCTTCGACGACGCGAACCATGTCCGCCGCATCATCGGCAAGATAGCCGAGCAGGCAGGCATGCGCTGCGACGAGTCGCATGCCATGGGGTGCGCCATGCTGCCTGGGGGTCGGGCACGCGCGACCTACGTGATCCCTCCCATAGCGCCCGACGGGCCCGCGCTCAACGTGCGGACGTTCGCGACGGATGTGATGAGCGTGGACGACCTCATGCGTGCCGGCGCGCTTCCCGGGGCCATGGCGGAGTTTCTGTGCTCGGCGGTGCAGGCGCGCTGCCCCGTGGTCATATCGGGGGGCACCGGATCGGGCAAGACCACGCTTCTGGGGGCGCTTTCGGGGTTCATCCCCTCCGAGGAGCGCGTCATCACGATAGAGGACACGCCCGAGCTGCGTCTGCGGACGCCCCATACCGAGCGGATGCAGACGCGCGAGGCGAACTCCGAGGGAGAGGGCGCGGTGAGCATGCGCGACCTTGTGGCGCTGTCCCTGCGCCGTCGCCCCGACCGCATCATCGTGGGGGAGTGCCGGGGCGCCGAGGCCTACGACATGCTGCAGGCCATGCAGACCGACCACCCGGGCTCTATGACCACGGTCCATGCGAACGACCCTGGAAACGCCATCAGCCGGTTGCGGACGATGGTGGGCTACGCCGACGGGGATCTGAGCCGGGAGGTGATCGTCCAGCAGATAGCCGAGTCTTTGCAAGGCGGGCTGATCGTCCATGTGGAGCGATTGCGGGACGGCTCGCGCAAGGTGACCGACGTCGTGGCCGTGGATCCGCTGCCCGAAGGAAGCTCGGTCATACCGCGCGCCCAGCTGTTCTCGTTCGAAGTCGAGGGCTACGACGGGCTGGGCCGCATCGTCGGGGCATGGAGGTCGCACGGGGTCCAGCCACAGCGCATCAGGGAGCGCATGCGGGATGCGGGCGTTTGGTACGACCCCGCCTGGTTTTTCGAAGGATGATGCGGTTATGGGAAAGCTGGGAGGAAGGAGGCGGGGGCGATGGACGTGACGGCTGCGGCGCTGCTGGCGGCGGCAGGCGCGCTGGCCGCTTCGGCGTGGGTCCTGTACCGGGGGGAGCGCGCGGAGCAGCGAAGGCGCGCGTTCGACGAAAAGGGGCTCTACGCGTCCGGCGCGGCCGCCGCGTCCCGTCCGCGCGCTTCCCGATCTCCGCTCGGGAGGAAGCTGCACGAGGCGGGGATCGACGACGCGCCCGCGCTCTGGTGCGCCCGAACCGTTGCGGCGGCGCTTGTCGCGGGGGCCGCAGCCTGGGCCTTATCCTCTGCTCCGGCGGTCGGGGCCGTGCTGGCGGCGGCGACGCTCGTCTGCCTGTCCGCGCGCCTCGCCGTGCTCAGGAAGCGGCGCATGGGCCTTCTGGAGGCGCAGTTCGCACGCATGCTGCCGCAGGTGGCGGCGAACGTGCGCGGGGCGCTCACCCTGGAGCGCGCGCTGCGGTCGGCGGCCGCCCACGCCGACGATCCGCTGCGCGAGGAGCTTGCCCGCGTCTTGGCCGATACGGCGTACGGAAGGCCGCTCGCCGCGTCGCTTGAGGAGATGGCGCTTCGCACGGGCAGCCTCGACGTCAAGGCGTTCGCGGCGGCCGTGCGCATACAGCAGCGGTTCGGCGGGGCCATCGCCCCGGCCGTGGACATGGTGGCCTCGCATGCCGACGCGCGTCTGGGCACCAAACGGGAGCTGAGGACGGAGTTGGCCGGAACCCGCTTGGCCAAGTGGTTCGTTGCGGGGTCCATGCCGGCCATCTTCATGATCATGCACGCGACCAACGAGGATTTCTCCCGCTTCTATGCGCAAGAGCCCCTGGGATGGGCCCTTGTGGCGCTGGCGGCGCTCCTCGAGGCGATCGGGCTGTTCGCGTGCCATCGCATCACGAAGGTGGACGGAGCGGGGGTGTAGGGACGTGCGCGGGTTCGAGCCGTGCGGATGGGCTGCGTTGGGAAGGGAGGCGGTTTGCATGGAAGGTGTCGTGTTCGGGGCTTTGCTCGCGGGAGGGGCGCTGCTTGGCTTTGCGCTGTACGGGGCGCTTATCCGCGGGGTCGCCGCAGTCGGCCCGGGATCGTCTGGGGGGCTGCGGCCGGGGAGGGAGGGCGCTGGGCCGAAGGATGGGTCCAGGCGCCGCCTCCGCGCTGTGCTGTCGCGCGCCGAGGGGGTCCTGGCCGCTTTGGCGGACGTGCTCGATCGCATCGCGCCCCTTGGCCGGGCGGAGGCCGACGCGAGCAGGGAGCGGCTGGAGAGGGCCGGCCTGTCTATTTCGCCGGGTGTGTGGAGGAGCGCGCGCGTGGCATGCGTCGTCATCGGGGGATCCGTCGCGCAGCTTTCCTTGGCGGCGCTCGGGGCCGCTCCCGGCGTCTGCGCCGCCGGGGTCTTAGGCGGCGCCGGGGCCGGATGGGCAGGGTCCTCGCGGTGGATCGCGCGCAGGGAGCGAGATCGGCTCCGCGCCGTCGACACGCGGCTGCCGGACGCCATGGAGCTGCTGAGCGTCGCCATTGCGGCGGGATCTCCCGTCGAGCAGTGCTTCCGGGAGGTTGCGGCCGGGCTTGACGGTCCTGTGGCCGAGGAGTTCTCCCGTATCGACCAGGAGGTGAACCTGCTGGGGCATCCGCGCGAGGCCGCCCTGGAGAACATGACCAAGCGGTGCCGGAGCCGGGAGGTGGGGTCGTTCGTCGCGCAGATGAGGCAGTCCATCGTCCAGGGGACGTCGGTGGCGGAGGGGCTTGCCAGGCAGGCGGCCCTTGCGCGCGCGGAGGCGCAGGCGGACGCCATCGAGCGGATACGCAAGATGCCGACGAAGCTGGACGTCGTGCTGTCGATGTGCTTTTTGCCGCCGACGGTGGCGCTGGTGGTTGCGCCGACCGTGGTCAACCTGCTGGCGTTTCTGGGCGACACCATGGGGTGAGGAGGACGAGGATGAGGTATGCGGGAAGGGGCCTTCGGGCGAAAACGGCGTTGGGGCGGCCCTCGGCCATGCGGCGGATCGCGGTCGGCGCAGCGGCGCTGCTGGCTCTTGCGGGCGCTATCGCGTGGGCTGCGGTCCAAGCGGCGGGGGAGGCGGACGGTTCTCGGCAGACGCGTCCTGCCGCAGTGACGCTGGAGGTGGAGGTGTCCTGCGAAGGATGGAGCGACGGCTCGCCTCTCGGCGTGTTCGTGTCGGGGTTCTCGCTCGACGGTCGAAAGGTGGAGGAGCACCTCGTTTTGGAGGGGCCGGGGACGGCGAGCGTGCCGGTGCAAGAGGGGTTCTACGAGGCGTCGCTGCAGCGTCCCCTTGCCATGTCCGCCGACGGAGCGGTCTTTTCGGCGGGGGACCCGGCCACAGTGCGCGTCGACGGCTCCGCCGGATCGTCGCACGTGGCGCTTTCCTACGCCGCCGTCGACGCGGCGGGGCTGTCCGACGACGATCTGTCCGCGATAGCGCGGGAGAGCTTCGCCGACGAGGCGCAGGCCCAGGCGGCGTTGGAGCGCGCGCGGGAGCAGCGCGCCGGAAAGGGGGAATCGTGAGGGAGGCTTTCGGCAGCTTCGGAAAAGGGCGGATCGCGGCGCGGTTGGCGGCGTTCGCCATCGCCTCGCTGTGCGCGGCGCTGTGCCTTGCCGCAGCGCCGCTTCAAGAGGCCCATGCGTACTCGTACGTGCAGACGGACACGGGGCGCGTCTTCAACAGGCATTGGATCCGCGCCGATTCGAGCGGGCTTGCGGAGTTCGTTGCGGCCGACCCGCACGGTCCCCGTTTCTACATGCCTTCTTTCGACGGAGGTCCAGCGGGTTGGAACGGACGCGTGTCCGGCGTCGATTTCCCCCTGTACAACGCCACCGACGGCAGGGGATGGACGAGCTGCTGGGGATCTCCGTGGTCGGGGACGCGCGGCGGGGCCAACTTCGGCCACGGCGTGACCGACACGAACCGCGAGGCGGAGGCGAACGGCGCCGGCTGGGGCTGCTTGGCCACCTACGCCTACCGCTATGCGAAAAGCGGGTTCTTCACGGGCGAGAACGGCCTGGACGATCTGTACTATAGCCACATGTACGTCCACACCGAGGGGGACGGCTGGGGAGGCTTCGCCAACTCCTACGGCGGGGCGGCCGATTTCTGGCCGCGGGTGAGGATCGTCTACGACAAGAACACGACCGCCGCGGTGGCGAACCTGCCCGCAGCCCACTACAAGTACATGGGCAACGCGGCCAACGTGTCGTCTGCGAAGCCGACGCGCGCGGGCTACACCTTCGAGGGATGGTCGCTTTCCAAGGGCGGTCCGGTGAACGTGGCCTCCGGCCAGCGGATAGGCTGCGAGGATTGGAACCTGCTGAAGCACATGGACGTGCCCCACGGCTGGAACGACGGCTTCGCGGACATCTATCCCGACGCCGGCGGCGGGATCCCGTCCCCCACCGGCAAAAACGTCATCACCCTCTACGCCCAGTGGAAGCCCGTCTCCTACACCGTGGCCTACGACGGCAACGGAGCCACCGCAGGTTCCACGGCCTCCTCGTCGCACGTTTACGATTCTCCGAAAGCGCTCACGGCAAACGGCTACAAGCGATCCTACGCGCTTTCGTGCTACGCGCAGGGGGGATCGGCGGGCGACCGGACGCTGGCGTGCGCATGGGCTTGGCGCGCTTGGAACGCGAAAGCCGACGGGGCGGGCGCGTCCTACGCGGACCGGGCCTCGGTCAAGAACCTTCGCTCGTCGGCGGGAACGGCGACGCTCTACGCCCAGTGGGATCCGGGCAGCGTCGTCCTGCCCGACCCCGGCACGAAGGAGGGATGCGTGTTCGAGGGTTGGCGCACCGCCCCCGACGGGGGAACGCTTTTGGGTTGGCCGGGAGATGCGGTGTCCATCTCCTCCGACACCGCCTGCTACGCCCAGTGGAGACGCCTCGCGCCCGTCTCGTACTTCGCGGACGGGGAGGCCGACCCCGTGTTCCAGGAGAGCGTGGAGCCGAACGCGGCGTACATGGCGAACGCCCGGGCCGCGGCCGCTGCGGCCAAGGAGGGCTGCGACGGGTTCGACGGGTGGTACGTCGACGAGGAATGCTCCGTGCGCTTCGAGGACGGAACGCCCGTCCCGGCTGAGGGGCTTCGGCTCTACGGGCGCAACCGCGTGACCGTGAGCTACGGGATGACCGACCGCTCGCGCGAGCTGCTCGCGGGGCGCGACCTGTTCTCCGACGAGGCGCTCAGCACGTCCGTGGAGACGGACGGCCTGCTTCCCGCTCCTCTTTCCTGTTTCTACGGCGACAGGGTGTCGTTCGCACGGGGTCCGAGCGCGTGGTTTTTCGAGCGCGGCCGGGCGCGCGGGGCCGTCTGCGGGCC
>NZ_CBDTNW010000057.1:0-11949 GCF_965361815.1 Rubneribacter sp. | reverse complement strand
GAGGAAGTTGCGTGGTTTCATTCTGGTGGGGGTATAATGCTTGACGGTGCATATTCCGGTTGTATGGGCGCGTTGGGCGCGATAGGAAGGGGAGGCTATGTCGGAGATGATCTCGCTCGAGGAGGCGCGCGCGCTCGTGCTGTCGCACGTGGGTCCGCTGCCGGTGGAGACGGTACCCGTGCTGGAGGCCGTTGGCCGCGTGGCTGCGGCCGATCTGGCAAGCGACATCGACATCGCGCCGTTCGCGCACTCGGCTATGGACGGGTTCGCGGTGCGCGCGGCCGAGTTGGCCGGGGCTTCTTCGGAATCTCCCGTTGAGCTGGACGTTATCGCCGAGGTGGCGGCGGGCGACGTGTTCGAGGGCGTCATCGGCGCCGGTCAGTGCGTGCGCATCATGACGGGCGCACCGCTGCCCGCCGACGCGGACGCCGTGGTGAAGTACGAGATCGTGGACGTGGTGGCCGGCGACGGCAAGCCCGGCAGCCGCGTGGCGTTTCGCGCACCCGCCGGCGAGCGTGCGAACGTGCGCGAGGCGGGCGAGGAGGCGCGCGCGGGCGAGGTGGTGGTCGGGCGCGGCGAGGTGATCGGCGCGGCCGGCGTGGGGTTTCTTGCCAGCTGCGGCGTCACGGAGGTGCCCACGTACCGCCGTCCGCACGTGGCGGTCATCGCCATAGGGTCGGAGCTGGTGGAGCCAACTGAAGTGCCCGCTCCCGGCAAGATCCGCAACTCCAACAGCTATGCGCTGGCCGCCTGCGCGCAGGCGGCGGGCGCGGTGCCCGCTATCCTGCCCATCGTGGAGGACACGCATGAGGCGCTTGCCGCCGCTGTGCGCGATGCGGCGGCGTCGTACGACTTCGTGGTGACAAGCGGCGGCGCGTCCAACGGCGACTTCGACTTCATCAAGCCGGTGGTGGAGGAGCTGGGGCAGCTGCTCATGACCACGGTGAACATGCGTCCGGGCAAAGCTCAGACGTTCGGCCTGGTGGACGGTACGCCTGTGTTCGGCCTGCCCGGTAACCCGGCGGCGGCCTACGTGGGATTCGAAATGATCATCCGCCCGGCGCTGCGCAAGATGCAGGGCTTCTCGCGCTTCGAGCGGCCCGTCGTGAAGGCGCGCCTTGCCACCGATGCGAAGAAGAAAGATCCCCGGCGCATCTTCCTGCGCTCGACGCTTGCCAAAGACGAGGACGGCGCTTACGTGGTGACGCCGGCGAAGAACCAAAGCTCGGGGCTGTTCGGCCCCATCCAGCGCAGCAACTGCATGGTCATCTTGCCGGAGGGCCTGGAATCGCGCACGGCGGGGTCGGTGGTGGAGTGCGTGCTGCTCGACGTGTCCGAAGAAACCGTTCTGTAGGAGGGTCGTATGTCCGAGAACCTCATCACCTTCGCCATAGTCACGTGCTCCGACACGCGCGGCATGAAAGAGGACACGGCGGGCGCGGCGCTTGAGGCGCTCATCGCCGAGAGGGGTTGGAAGTGCGAAAGCCACGTGGTGGTGCCCGACGAGCGGCCGCTCATTGCGGAGGCCATTGTGCGCGCATGCGACGAGGCCGACGTAGACGTGGTGCTGACCTGCGGTGGCAGCGGGCTTTCCCTGCGCGACGTGACGCCCGAGGCAACGATGGACGTGTGCGACCGCAACGTGCCCGGCATCGCCGAGGCCATGCGCGCGCACTCGCTGGCCATCACGCCCTACGCCATGCTCTCGCGTGCGCTGTGCATGCAGCGGGGCCGTCATCTGGTGATCAACCTGCCCGGCAGCGAGAAGGCCGCGCGCGAGAACTGGGATGGCATCGTGGCCGCGCTCCCGCACGCCGTCAAGATGATGGCCGGCGGCGGGCATTAGGCGGCTACGGGGGGCTGGGCGCGCAAGGACGCAGCAACCCGCACGCGCCCCGCTGCTTAAAACCCCACGGTCATGTGGAGGTGGTAGAAGCCGATGCGTGTGACGAACACGGCGGAAAACGTCAGGGCGGCTGCGGCTATGCGCAGGATGAGCGTCAGGCGCTCGGGTTGGCCGCGCCGCACCGACCAGGCGGCGGCCGCCACGCCGAGCGCGCCCAGCACGAGGTGCGCGACAACGGCCGCTCCGTAGTGCGGTGCAAGCGACGTGGCCGCAACCTCGTTGTTCGCGATGCCCCCCAGGCTTTCCGCATGCGCCGCCAGCACCGCGCAGCCTGCGGCCAGCGCAACGCACGCAATGCCCGCAAGCGCCATCTCCAGCGCCCGCGGACGGGCGCGCGCCGCTTCCAAGAACAGCAGCCCAAGCACGGGGCCCGCCAACAACGCTCCCAGCGCCAGGTTCATCGGCGTGAACGCGGTGTCCCAGGTGGGAACGGTGCGCACGGCGTAGGCCATCGACGTGCAAATCACCAGCGCGCAGGCCGCCGCAATGCCGAGCAGAAGCCACGGCCTGGCCAAAGAGTCGGGGAAGCGCTCCTTGAAGGCCGCCATCCAGTACGATCCGGCCAGGAACAGAAACGCCACGGCGGCCAGCACTTCGTTGGAAAGCGGGGAGCGTCCGATGCCGGTGAACACGTGCAGTGCGTTGGCCGGCGTGCCGAGGTGCGTGGCCGAAGCGATGAACCCGACGAGCACGACGGAGAACGGCAGCGCCAGCATGCGGTCGAGCCGCACGGCGGCCTTGTGGTTGGCAACGCCGAGCCGTGCGAAGGCGAGCGTGACGAACGCCACAGCGCCCGCTGGCGCGAGCGAGGTGAACACCGCAAGGGAAAACGCATCGAATCCGCTGGTCATAGGTTGAGCTCCTCGCGGTTCGCAATGCTTCCGCCGCCTTGTGCCGCCCGCAGCGCGGCAGGGGAGGGCAGGATGTAGAGATTGGGGTTGGTGGCGCTCTCGTTCGGCAGCGGCATGATGGAGCGCACGGCGTCCGGATGGCGCTTCTGCAGCTCGAAGGACGCGCCGAACTCCAATGCACGCAAGGGGCACGCCTCAACGCAGATGGGCTGCAGCCCCTCGGCCACGCGGTCGGCGCAGCCGTCGCACTTCACGCCCTGGCCCTTCTCCTTGTCGAGAACGGGCACGTTGTAGGGGCACGTCTCCACGCAGGCGCCCACGCCCGTGCATTTCTCGTCGTCGATGAACACCAGGCCTGTGTCGGTGTCCTTGGAGATGGCGCCCTGGGGGCATTTGGCCATGCAGGCGGGCATGGCGCAGTGCTGGCAGCCCAGCGACACGTGGTAGGCGAATGCGTCGCTCGTGTAGATGCCATCCCCGGCGTCGGTCCAGGTGCCGCCCTCGTAGTCGTAGACGCGGCGGTAAGCGACGGTCTGCGACAGGTCCTTGTAGTCCTTGCACGCCATCTCGCAGGTGCGGCAACCCGTGCAGCGCGTGCTGTCGAAGAAAAATCCGTACTGGGTCATGTCGTTTCCCCCTTAAGCCTTCGTGACCTGGGCGATGATGGAGTGCGCGGGGCCGTTGCCCTTCGCGTACGGCGTGGGCTTGTACGTGGTGAGCGTGTTCACGCACGCGCCGGTGTCCACGCGGTCGCCGTCCATGTCGGCGTTGTGCCACGCGCCCTGCGGGATGCCGATGGTGCCGGGGATGATGCGCGGCGTCACCTTCGCTTCAATGCGCACTTCGCCGGCAGGGCTTTTGACGGCCACCGTGTCGCCGTCGGCGATGCCGCGCGGCTCGGCGTCCAGCGGGTTCATCCACAGCTGATGGCGCGCCACCTGCTCAAGCTCCTCGATGAAACCGAACGAGGAGTGCGTGCGGCTTTTGTGGTGGAAGCCCGCGCAGTACAGCGGATACTCCTCGGTCACGGAGCCGTAGCCCTGGAAGCCCGGCGTGAACACGGGAATGGGGTTGATGACCTCGTCTTCCGCAAGCTCCCAGGTGGCGGCTATCTCGGCTAAGCTCTCGGAGTAGATCTCTATCTTGCCCGACGGCGTTGCCAGCGGGTTGTTCTCGGGGTCGGTGCGAAACGCCTCCAGGCCAATCGCCGGCTCAAGCGCACGCTTGTACACGCCCTGCGCGCGGATCTCGTCCCAGGTGGGCATGTCGCCGTCGGCTTCGGCGCCGGCCTCGTAGAGTTCCCGGATCCACTCCTCCTGCGTCTTGCCCTCGGTGAAGGCGTCCTTCATGCCGAAGCGGTCGGCGATCTCGGCGCACACATCGTAGCTGGTGCGGCACTCGCCCGGCGGCTCCTGTGCCGGTCCGCCCACCACGACGGCGGTGTAGTACTCCGAATAGCCCTGGGTTTGCATGTTCAGCTGCTCGGAGCGCATGGCGTCGGGCAGCAGGATGTCGGCGTACTTGGCCGAATCGGTCATCACGGTGTCCCACACCAAAATGAACTCGCACTTGCTCTCGTCGGCCAGCAGATCGTGGGTGGCGTTGATGTCGCCGTGTTGATTCGTCAGGCAGTTGCCCGCGTAGTTCCAGACGAACTTGATGTCGCTTGAGAGCTTGTCCGCACCGATGATGCCGGCGTTGGTGGCGGTCATCTCGTGGCCGTGGTCCACGGCGTTGGCCCACTGGTACACGGGGATGGTGGTCTTGATGGGATTTTCGAATGGCAGGTTGCCAACCAGGTAGGTGGGCGGCTCGGCCTCGCGCTGGCCGGTGTTGGTGCCGGGCAGGCCGATCTTGCCAATGAGGATGGGCAGCATGCAGATGGCGCGCGTGGTGTCCTCGCCGTTGGTGTGGCGCTGCGGACCCCAGCCCTGGCAGATGAACGGCGCCTCGGCAGCGGCTATCTCGGCCGCCAGCGAGCGGATGGTCTCGGCCGGAATCTGCGTGATGGGGGCGGCCCACTCGGGGGTCTTTTCCACCATGTCGTAGCCGGTGCCCATGATGTAGTCCTTGTAGGACTTGTTCTGGCCCTTGGCAGATTCGGGCATGGTGTCTTCGTCGTAACCCACGCAGTAGGCGTCCAAAAACTCCTTGTCCACCTGGCCGTTGGCTATCCATTCGTGCGCGATGGCCGAGCAGAGCGCCGCGTCGGTGCCCGTGCGGATGGGCAGCCACTCGTCGGGGTGGCCGGAGGCGGACTCGTTCAAGCGGTAGTCGATGTTGATGATGCGTCCGCCGCGCCCCTGCACAGCCTCGCGCACCTTCGCGAAGTCCCACACGGCGTTCGCGCCGCCCATGCGGGTTTCCGCCGGGCTGTTGCCGAACATGACCACCAAATCAGAGGCGCGCTCGGCCTCGGAGAACGATGAGGCGTTCGTGGCGTCGTAGGGGCTGAACGCCGTGGCGGGCTTGCCGAGCGTGACGTGGTTGCCGTCGTCGTCGAGGTTGGCCGCGCTGCCGTACATGAACGGCATGATGGCCTGCAGCATGTGCGTGGAGTAATCGTAGCCCTGGTTCACAAAGCCGCCCAAAAGGCTCAGAAGGCGAAATCCCGGCTGCTTGCCCGTGCACGAGTACATGCCGGTGGCGTAGATGATGTAGATGGCCTCGTTGCCGTAGGTGTCGATGGTGTACTTGAGCTGGTCGGCGATGGTGTCGATGGCCTCGTCCCAGCTGATCTCCTCGAACTTGCCCTCGCCGCGCTTGCCCACGCGCTTCATGGGCTTCGTCAGGCGGTCGGGGTGGTTGATCCAGCGGCGCATGGAGCGCCCGCGCAGGCACGCACGGGCCTGCAGGTCGTCGCCGCCGGTGTTGTCGGTCTCCATGTAGACGATCTTGCCGTCGCGGCTGTGCCATTGGAAGACGCAGTTGCCGCCGCAGTTGACGTTGCACTGGCTCCAGGCGATCTGGTCGGCCGCAGCCTCGCCGGCGGCGTCCGTCGCGGCTTGCTGGCCCTGCGGCGCGCAGCCGTAGAGCGCGGCGCCGGATGCTCCGGCCATCGCCAACCCTGCCAGCGATCCCTTGACGAACGTGCGGCGCGACAACGCGGATTCATGTGCGGTCATGGGTCCCTCCTCTGTCATCGGGCTCTCTCGCCGCGTAAAAAACTACCGGAAGCGCCTTGCGGGCGAATCACACCGTGCATGTGATTTAAGCATAAAACCCCTGGTCGCGCTTTCACCTTCGCGAAAAAGCCGCGCGGTTGGCCGCAGCGCGTATGCTACCATGCACCCAGCATGACGGCGGAGGGGGTGAAGGCGAGATGGCGCAGGCGACGCTGCGCGCGCACGTGTCCAGTTGGGGCTATGCGTGCTTCCTCACGGTGAACGCCACGTCCATTTGGGGCGGCGTCTTCCCGTTTTTGCCGTTGGAGTTCCAGACGGTGGAGGTCACGCTTACGTTCTTCTTGGCGCAGGCGCTCGCGTTCGGCGGGGCGTTCGTGGCCAGCATGCTGGGGGCGTACTACTTTCCGCACGGGGCCCGGCGCATGCTCGTGTCGCTGAGCGCGCTGCTCGTGTTCGGCGGATCGGCGTGCCTCATCGCGGCCATGTACGCGCAGGCGGCGGCGCTCGCGCTGGTGGCGATGGGCGGGGTGCTCCTGGGCATCGGGTGCGCGGGGATGTTCATGCTGTGGCAGCGCTACTTCGCGTCGTTGCCCGCCGAGCAGGGCAACCTGCGGCTCATCCTGGGCACGGCCATCGCGCCGTTCATCTACTTCGCGCTGTATCTGGTGCCCATCGCGCTCACGGCGTTTCTCGTTCCGCTCGTGTTCGTGCCGTTGTGCGGTTTATGCGTGGCGCTCTCGGCGCGCGAGATGCAGGTGGACCAGCCCATGTTCGAAGACGTTCCCCGCCAGCATCCGCGCGTGTACCGCCAGGCGGTCGCCGACTACTGGCGCAGCGCGCTGTGCGTGGGGTCGCTCGCGTTCGCCAGCGGCGTCATCCGCGGCATCGCGCTTCTGCACGAGGAGATAGGCGCGGTGGTGAACAGCGCGTCCATGCTGGGGTCGCTCGTGTCGGCGGCGGCGCTTTTGGTGCTGTGGCACCGCATGAGCTTCCGCTTTGGGCTGACGCCGGTGTTCCGCGTGGCGTATCCGCTCATCGTCACGGGCTTTTTGCTGCTTCCCTATCTGGGCCCGGTCTACCTCAACCTGTTCGCCGGCCTCACGTATTCGGCGTTCTCCCTTGTGCAGATGCTCATGATGATGCAGTGCGCCCAGGTGTCGCGCGATCGCGGCATCAACCCCGTGTTCATCTACGGGTTCTTCGGCGGGGTGGCCTACATCATGCAGAGCGTGGGGTTCCTTATGGGGTGGGTGAGCGATTTCGTGTCCGTGGACGGGCGCGAGTGGCTGTTCTTCGTTGCCATGGCGTCCAGCTACGTGCTGGGGCTCACGCTGCTCGCGGCCACGGGCACCCTGTTCAAACCGGTCGCGTCCAAAGGGACCGTCGTCGCCGAGCCCATCGAGTTCCCCGCGCTTGCAACGGGCGGCGACGCGCAGGCGGGCGAGGCCGCGCGCAAGCGCAGGCGGAACCGGCCCTCCGCCTCCGAGGACGCCGGCGTCATCCGCGACCGCACGTCCAAGCAGTGCCTGCTTTTGCAGGAGCGCTTCGGTCTGTCGGTGCGCGAGGCGGAGGTCATGGAGCTCATCGCGCGGGGCAACAGCATGGCCACCATAGCGGATTGCCTGGTCATCAGCGAGAACACCGTGCGAACGCACGCCAAGCACATCTACACCAAGCTCAACATCCACAAGCGTCAGGAGCTGCTGGACATGCTGCACGATCTTGAGGGGTGAGTCGCGCGCGGCGGCGATGCGGGCGCGCGCGAGTGCTATACTGGTGCGCGTTCAAACAGGAAAGGCATGCAGCATGACCGATCAAGAGCTTCCCAACGGGTTCACCGGCTTCTCGCGGCGCAAGCCCGAAGGCTTCGTTTCCGCGCACGACGCGATGGGCGGGCGCTCGCCGCTGACGGACGGCCCGGGCGCGTTCGGCGCAAGGCCGCGCACGGCGGCTTCGGCCGCTCCAAGCGCTTACGAGGCCGCTTCGGCGGCGTTTGGCGACGGCGCCGAAGCGGCGTTTCAGTACGCGCGCGACCATGCGCGGCCCGACGAGGGCGGTCCGGCTCAGTTCGACCCCGACAAGCTGCGGCTCATCCCGGCCCTCGATAGGCGTTGGGCATGGACGGAAGTGGACCTCAACGCCGTCCGCCACAACGTGACCGCCGTCAAGCAGCGCCTGAGCGCCGGGGTGCGGCTCATGGCCGTGGTCAAGGCCGACGCGTACGGCCACGGGGCGGTGCGCGTTGCCAAGACCGCGCTCAACTCCGGTGCCGACTACCTGGGCGTGGCCACGGTGGACGAGGCCATCGAGCTGCGCGAGGCCCTGGTGAACGCTCCTATTCTGGTGCTTTCGCAACCTCCGCAGGCGGCTATCCCGCTGCTGCTCGCCTACAAGGTGATGCCGAGCGTCTACACGCCCGATTTCGCCATCCAGTACGCCGAGACCGCCGACGCCTACGGCATGCGGGCGCCGTATCATCTGGCAGTGAACACGGGCATGAACCGCATCGGCGTGCGCCACGACGAAGTGGTGGAGTTCATGGGGCAGGTGAGCTTCCACCGGGCGCTTGATCTGGTGGGGACGTTCACGCACTTCGCAACCGCCGATTCCACCGAGACGCTGGATTTCCAGATACAGGTGAAGCGCTTCATCGAGGCGGTGAGCGCGCTCAACGTGGCGGGCATCGATCCGGGCATCGTGCATGCGGCCAACACGGCCGCGGCCGTGCGCTTCCCCGACGTCCACTTCGACATGGTGCGCTTGGGCGTGGGGCTTTACGGTCTGCATCCGTCGCCGGTCACACGTCCGATGATCGACCTGCGGCCCGTCATGAGCGTGCATGCGCGCACCACCGACGTGCGCACCATTCCCATGAGCGAGGGCGTGAGCTACGGCATGAACTACCGCAGCCCCGGGAGCGTGAAGATCTGCACGGTGCCGGTGGGGTACGCCGACGGCCTGCGGCGCGGGCTTTCAGGGCGGACCGACGTGATCCTGCGCGGGCAGCGCTGCCGCCAGGTGGGCAACATCTGCATGGACCAGTGCATGTTCGAGGTGGACATGCGCACCTACGCCAACCGGCAGAAGCTCGACCCCCAGATAGGGGACGAAGTGCTGCTGGTGGGGCGCGAGGGGAACTCCATTGTGACCATCGACGACATGGCGAACACGCTGGGGACCATCAACTACGAGGTGGCCATAGGCTTTGGCCACCGCATGCCTCGGCTGTACGTGTGACGACGGAGGAGGACCGCATGTCCAAGCCGCATATCCCGCTCGATCAGATTCGCGCGCAGGTGACGGAGTGCCGCCGCTGCCCGCTGGCCGACGGTCGCACCCAAACCGTGTTCGGGGTGGGCAACCCTTCTGCCCGCGTGCTCATCGTGGGCGAGGCGCCCGGCAAGAACGAGGATCTGCAGGGCGAGCCGTTCGTGGGGGCTGCGGGCAAGTACCTCAACGAGCTGCTGGCCATTGCGGGCTTGCGTCGCGAGGACGTGTTCATTGCGAACGTGCTGAAATGCCGACCCCCCGGCAACCGCGACCCGCGTCCCGAGGAGATAGAGCTGTGCGCGCCCTACCTGCGAGAGCAGACGCGCACCATCGACCCCGAGTTCATAGTGACCTTGGGGAACTTCTCCACGAAGTTCATCTTGAAGACCGAGGTGGGCATCACGCGGCTGCACGGCACCATGCAGCGCGCGGGGAAGTTCAAGGTGTTCCCCATCTTCCACCCGGCCGCCGCCCTTTACGACGGAAGCAAGCGCGAGGCGCTGGAGAACGACTTCGCCACGCTGGGCGAGCTGCTGCGGGAAAGCGACGCTGCGAGCGGGGCGGCGCCGGCAGCGGGTGCGTCCGGGAACGCGGCGAGCGCGCCGGGCGCGGCGGCAAGCGCGGCAGGTGCACCGGGTGCGGCGAGCGCGCCGAGTGCAACGGCAAGCGCGGCAGGTGCGCCGAGTGCGGCCCCCGCAGGGGGCGCGGCGGCGTCCGGAGAGCCGTCGCAGCCCGACTCCGCCCCGCACATCGAACAACCCCACCTCCTCTAAGGGATAACCTGCGACGCATGAAGGGGACCCTCCTCCTCCCCCTCGGCGTCCGTAGCGAGCCTTTCCGGGTTATGAGTCATGCTGCGGGCGTGAGGCGGCAGCTCCCAGGTTCTTCCTTCGCGTTCGCATAACTTTTATCAGCTTGCGCGCCCCTCCGCAGGTGTACGGGGGTGCTCCTCCGTTCTAACGAAAGAAATCCCCAAAATTCTTTCGTTAGCATCTCCATCCCGTGCTGTGACGAAAACTTTCTTTCGTTATTGCTTATTAACAAAAGAAATCGTTTCTTTCTTTTTATCTGATAGGAATTAATCTACGGAGCAAAGGAGGCAACCGATGTCGAATGCTCGATTGGGGCATTATGAAATGCAGCCAAGTGGTTATCGCTCGTACGTTCCCCAGCCTCTTCCTCCGCACCTGCGATGAGTTTCCCTGGGTGTTACCATGCTGTGAGTGCTTCTCGCCCTCCTCGGCGCTCGGATCCCGCTCTTCCTTACAGCCAGTGCTTGTGCTTGAAGATCGCAAGTTCCGCCAGCACGATGCCCACGGACGCAACGATGACGGCAGCGTAGCCCCAAGAGAGGTCTATCCCCGGCATGTTCGCAAAGTTCATGCCGAACCAGCTGGTCAGTAGCGTGAGCGGGGCGAACAAGGTGGTGACCACGGTGAAGAACTTCATGGTGTTGTTCTGCTGGATGTCTATTTGGGCTTGGTAGAGCTCGCGCAGCTGCAAGCTGTACTCCTTGAGCGTGAGTGAGCGTTTGAGCAGGCGTTCTGCTTGTTGCTCGAACATGCGGAACAGGTGGGCCTCGCCGTGCGAGAGCAGTTTGTTCTCGTTGTTGGAAAGCTCGCTGGCCATGTCCACCAGCTGCTGGTAGTAAGTGTCGATGCGCAGCAGCTGGCGGCGAAACAGCAGCATCTGCCGGTTGCTTGCCTTCACGCCGCGGTCGATGATGGTCTCCTCCACGTCCTCCATGCGGTCCTCAAGATCGGCCAAGAACATCAGGTCGCCTTTCGTGAGCAGCTTCATGAACTCGAACAGGCAGTGCGCGGCGGTCGGCTTG
Organism: Rubneribacter sp.; assembly: GCF_965361815.1. NCBI lineage: Bacteria > Bacillati > Actinomycetota > Coriobacteriia > Eggerthellales > Eggerthellaceae > Rubneribacter > Rubneribacter sp. Next base: position 963 of record NZ_CBDTNW010000057.1, on the reverse strand, counting down.
TGCACCGTGCCTTGGCTGGCTATGGTGTCAAGCAGGCGCGCGCACGTGTCGCTTTCGTCCAAAAACACCAAGTGGGTTTTATCCAGGTAGAACGCGAAGCAGGTTGGGTCGTCCATCATGCGCTGCTTGTCGGGGACGGCGAACGAGCCGACAAGGCAGGCAGGGAACACGTCGAGGTAGGTGTTCTCGACCTTGGCGAGGGTTTCAAGGGTGCCCCGTATGTCGGGCGCGATGAACGCAAGGCTGTCAAGCTCGCGCGTGGTGAGGGTCTGAACGGTTGGAGGGCTGCCAAGGGCGTCGGGCGCGGGGGATTCGCGTGCTGCGGGCGCGCGTTCAAGGCGGTCGGGCAGCAGGTAGTAGGTGCTTGTCATGATGCGTTCTTTCGGTCGGCCCGAGCGTGGGTCGGGCGGGAGGTTCCAAGTGCGAGCGTACCACGGGCTGACGCTGGTTTCGGGAGAATCGCGAACCGTTTGCCGACGGGTGGCGGTCCGTCTCCGCGCGGTAAGAAGCGACGCGCGGCGTTCTCTTTGTCTGTCGCCGGCGCGGAAGCGGGGGCCTCTCTGTTTGGGAAGCGCTATACTGGGATGGAGCGAATTGGGAGGCACGCAACATGTCAGCAGGAGAAGAGCGCATTAGACGTTTGAGGAGGGCGCATGCCCTCATGCTCGCCGAGAGGTGGGCGTGGTTTGCGGTGGGCGTGTTCGTGAACGCCTTCGGCATCGCACTCATCACGAAGGCGGCGCTGGGCACCTCGCCCATTTCAAGCGTGGCCTACGTTCTGAGCCTTGAATTCCCATTCACGCTGGGGGGCTGTAACAAAAGTCCCCTTTTATGAAAAGCCGAGACCTCGCATCTGGGGTCTCGGCTTTTCGGCTTTTGCGAGGCGCTCAATGAAGGAGAAAGATGGGCAAAAGAGACGATGAAAGTTCTCGGGGTTGGTGAAAAACATAGCTTGACCTGGCA
>NZ_CBDTNW010000056.1:0-10878 GCF_965361815.1 Rubneribacter sp. | reverse complement strand
AAGAAACGCTTTCGTTACTTTTTGCGGTCACAGTTCACAAAACCAGCATGTCTGCCACATATCATTTTCAACGTCGGTCGTTATAATGGCCTCAGCAAATGGAAAGGCTCCCCTCCTTACATTTGCTTCTGCTTACCCCTTAAAGCAGAGTCGGTGCCACATAGGCACCGCATCATCCCCTCCTTGTGGCCCGGTGGAGCTCCCCTCTCCCCGGGCCAATCCTTTTATCCTACAGCCCATTCTTTCCTATAGCACGTTCGGCGTTGCTCGCCAACTCCCGCAAAACGGCCAACAAGCGCGGCGGACGCATCTTCCCTTTCGCCCTTTTTCATGCAAACAAATGTTTCACGTGAAACATTTCGGCATCCGGCGCGACGCGAAGCCGCGCGCGAACGAAGCACCCGGCGCGAACAAGGCGCTCCGCCGGGCGAGCTGCGCGCGGACAAAGCGTTCGGCGGAGCAAGGCGTTCGGCAGAACAAGGCGCCCAACGAGGCGAAGCACCCGAAAAGAGAGGGGCTCCCGGCGGAGCGCGAAACCGAGCGCGGGCAAAGCGTTCGGTCGGACAGGGCGCCCGGCAAGAGCGAAGCGCGCGGCCACGATGCCGCGTAGCGCATCGACGCCGGCAATGAGGGCGAACCTTTCGGTGCGTCGCACCCGTCCGCCGTCCGTTTGGGCAGATAGCGGCCCCACCGGCGATGCCGACCCGCCCGAGCGGGAGGTCGTCAAGCCAGCAGACCAACCGCCCGGGCAAGCGGTTGGCGTTTGCCGGAGCCTCCGTCGCCCCTCTCAAGCGACAGCTTCATGTGCAAACAAATGTTTCACGTGAAACATTTCAACTCTTTTAACATTATTAAATTACTTAAGTTTATTGCTGGTTGATGGAGCGGCTGTAGCGCTTGCACGCCGCTTGCGCGCCGCAGCCAATAAGCCCGCGCGACAAACCGCCGCCCCTTGAGCGCACCTCGGAACAGAGGCGCGCTCAAGGGGCGGACCTTCCCGGGAAAAGCGCGACCGCGCCGCACGATGCGCTCGAGAGGGGCCTCGGGCGCGCCGCAGCCCCTCCCCCGCCGCGAACCCTAGGCGTTCTTCCGCGCGAACAAGATGTTGTTCGTCTCCAGCCAGCTTTCCACCGTGCCGGTGTCGAACCCGTCGGCCGGGTCGATGACGAGCGCGTACATCTCCTCCTCGCGCAGCACCGCATCCAAAGCGTCGGTGAGCTGGATCTCGCCGCCCACCCCGGGCTGCACGTCGGCCAGAAGCTCCATCACGCGCGGCGAGAGCAAATAGCGGCCGAACACGGCCAAATTCGACGGCGCGTCCTCAAGCGCCGGCTTCTCCACCAGCGCGTCCACCTTCCACACGTCGTCGGCAACCGCCGCGCCCGCGATCACGCCGAAGCGGCTCACCTGGTCGTCCGGCACCGGCATGACGGCGATGACGCTCGCGCCGCCGTGCGCGTCGGACACCTCCTGCATGCGCGGCAGCATCTTGTTGTCGGGCACCAGCACGTCGCCGAGCAGCACGTAGAACGGCTCGTCGCCCGTCTTCTCGGCCGCGCAGCGCACGGCATGCCCCAGCCCCAGCGCCTCGTCCTGGTACACGTAGCTCACGTTGTAGGCGCCCACCCGCTCCACAAGATCGGCGTACTTGTCTTTGCCGCGCTCGCGCAGCGTGGCCACCAGCTCCGGATTCGGCGAGAAATGGTCCTCGATGGCCTTCTTCTCGCGGCTGTTGATGATGACCACCTCGTCGGCCGCCGACGCCAGGCCCTCCTCCACCACGTACTGGATGGCCGGACGGTCGACGACCAGCAGCATCTCCTTCGGCTGGGCTTTCGTGGCGGGCAAAAAGCGCGTGCCGAGGCCGGCGGCGGGGATGAGAGCCTTCATGGGAAAACCTTTCTCCTGGTGTCCGTAATACGCGAGGCGCCGCAAAGGCGGCGCCTCGTTCGCTGCGTTCGGTTATTGTAGCACGACCGGCCTGCGCGTCGGCCGCAACGCGCATCCGCGCGCCCGCCGCAACCTGCCTGCGCGCCGAACGCAGGCGCAACGCCCTGGGCAGACGGCGCTCCGTCCGTCCGCCCACTCTCGCGCCGGCGTTCGGCCGGCCGCCGGCCTATTCGGCGCGCGCGCTCCGCTCGGCCAGCGCCTCTTCAAGCACCGCCATCTGGGCCTCGGTCTTCTTCAGGCCGCGCACCACCACGAACACGTACACCAGGATGGCAAGCCACATGAGCGCGTACGCCGCAATGATGTAGGGGGCCGACGGGATGATGGTGCTGTAGATTTCCTCGAGGATCGGGTTCATGTTCGCTCCTTATCGATATGCGCGCCGACCCTTCGCCGGGCCGGCGGCGCGCTAGTCCTCCAACTGCTCCTTCACGGCTTCCACGCGCTGGGCAAGCCTCACCTGGCGAAAGCGCAGGCGGTACAGCCCGAAGCCCACCAGCAGCATGCCGATCATGACCACGCCCACCGTCATGCCCATGTCGGCCGACATGCCGCCTTCGCGCAGGACCACAGGATGGATGCTCGACGGGATGAGCCGCGTGACCATGTAGCATATGGGCACGTCGATGCAGGCGATGATGCCGATGACGGCACCGTAGGTAGCGCGGCGCTCGGGCTCGTCTATGGCGTTGCGCAGCACGAAGTACGCGATGATAATGAGCATGAGAATGAGGTAGGTGGTCAGACGCGGATCCCACGTCCACCACACGCCCCACTCGAAGCGCGTCCACAAATCGCCCGTGATCATGGTGCAGATGACGAACAGGAGCGCTATCTCCATGCACACCTTGGCGCAGGTGTCGAAGCGCTGGTTCTTCGTCATGAGGAAGCGCACGCAGTAGTACCCGCCGAAGAACAGCGCCAAAAACGACACGATGGCTACCGGCATGTGGAAGTAGAAGATCTTCTGCGACAGCAGCAGCTTCGAGGACACCATCTGCCCGCCGATCAGCTCCACGCCGTCCACCGTGGCTCCATGCACCGGCCCGGCGTACAGAAACGCCATGAGGAAGCCGACGGTGGTGAGCACGGCGCCGGCCAGAAGCGCCCACGGCGCCAAGCGGTCGGGCCACTGCCCCCCTTCCGGAAGCTTCGGCACCTTCTCTTGCGAATCAGCCACTGATACCCCTTTCTATGCGGAGATGACGAAATCGTACAGGACCCAGCACGCAAGCAGCATGATCACGTCGTAGCCGCCCGCCAGGACCAACGATTGGAAGAACACGTCCATATACCCCTCGGCGCCCACGATAACCGCAGTCGTGGCCGAGGCGCACGCCCACAGCAGCGGGAAGATGAGGGGGACGAACAAAACCGCCAGCATGACGTCCTTGCCGCGCGTGTTGACGGTGATGGTGGACAGCAGCGTGCCGATGCCGGCCATCCCCACGGTGCCCACGACAAGTGGCGCGAGGAACAGCCAGAAGCTTGTCGAGGGCTGGGCGGAAGCCAGGAAGAAAAAGCAGAACAGCGGGACGGCGATAACCTCCACCACCAGCAAAAACAGCAGGTTCGAAACGGCCTTGGCCAAAAAGATGACCGCGCGGTCCAAAGGCACCAGCAAGATGCCCTCCAAACACCCCTGCTCCTTCTCGTGCGAAAACGAGCGGTTCAGCCCCAGAAGCGACGTGAACACGATGAGCGCCCACAGAAGGCCGCCGCTGATCTGCAGCACGTCGAACGAGCTGGCCGTCTGCCCAAGCGCCGCCCCGTAGACGATGAGCACGAGCAGCGCGTAGATGCCCATGGACGTGAGCATCTCCTTGGTGCGGAACTCCTGCTCCAAGTCCTTGCGCAGAAGTATCGCGAACTGCTGCAGCGTGGAGGGCTTCTTCAACGTCACCGCCATGTCATGCCACCCCCATGCCCACGGTGGAGCGGTACAGCGCCGAGAACTCGCCGAAATCCAGCGCGTCCTTTCGGTCGAACGCGACCACCTTGCCCTTTGCCAGCACAAGCGCGTGCGTGCACATGGCAAACCCCTTCTCCAGATCATGGCTCACCATGACGAAGGTGCGGCCGGCCCGCTGCTTTTCTATGAGGCTGTCGAATATCTCCACGGCGTGCGGGTCAAGCCCCGAGTACGGCTCGTCCAAAAACACCACGTCGGGGTCGTGGATGAGCGCGCGGGCGATGGAGAGGCGCTGCGTCATGCCGCGCGAGAACGTGCGCACCACGTCCAGGCGACGGTGCTTAAGCTCCACGGCCTCCAAAAGCTCCATGACGCGCGCCTTGGGGTTTGCCACCCCGTAAAGGCGCGCGTAGATCATGAGGTTCTGCTCGGCCGTGAGGTCCGGATACAGCATGGAGTTGTGCGAGATGAGGCCGATGTGGTCGCGCGCTTTGTCCGGCTCCTCCTTGATGTCCACGCCCATGAGCTTGGCGGACCCCGACGAGGCGCGCGCCAGCGTGGACAGCACGCGCAGAAGCGTGGTCTTGCCGGCGCCGTTCGGCCCGAAGATGGACAGAAACGCGCCTTGGGGCACCTCGATGGACACGCCGTCCACCGCGCGGCGGGTGCCGAACACCTTGGAGAGCTTCTTCGTTTCGATGGCAGCTTCCACCTCGGCCATGGCGGCTACGCCTCCGCTTTCTCGGATGCGGCTGCGGAGTCAGCCTGGGATGCGGCGTCGGGCGCGGCAGCTTCGGCTTCGACCTCGGACGAGGGCGCGGCCCCGGCTTCGACCTCGGCCCCGGCTTCGGACGAGGACGCGGCCCCGGCCTCGGACGAGGACGCGGCTTTGGCACCGACCTCGGCTTCGGCTTCGACCTCGGACGAGAGCGCGGCATCAACCCCGGACGCGGCGTCGGACGCTGCGGCAGCCGCCGGCGCCGCAGCGGCCTCCGTCAGCTTGCGGCTGGCGCCGCGGCGGCCCAGCGTGGCAATCAGCACGCCCGCCATCAGCACGAAAAAGCCAATCCACACCTCCGAGATGAGCGGGTTCACCCGCACGTCCATGGAGAAGTCGCCCTCCTCGTTCACCCCGCGGTACACCACGAACAGATCCTCCAGCGGGAAGGAGATGACGCTGGCCACCAGCTTCTGCTGCTGGGTGGACTGCACCAGCTGCACGGTGGGGTCGACCGAGCCCACGAACTCGCCGTCTTTGTACGCGTCGAAGTGCAGCGTGTACAGGATGTCGTCGCCGTTGTCCTGCGGCACTATCTCGTTGCCCTTGTAGGAGAGCGTGAAGTCCTGGATGGCGAAGTCCTCGGCCACCGTGTCGGTGTCGTCGTCGTAGTCCAGGTAGCCCACCTTCTCCGTCACGTACATGGACGATCCGATGAGGCCCACCAAAATGATGGCCATGCCGAAGTGCGCCAGAAAGCCGCCGAACGTGGAGGCGCGGTTCACCAGCATGCCGAGCGCCGCCGACACCGGGTTGCCCCCATGGCCTTTCCGGTACCCGCCGATGGCGCGGCCCAGCATAAAGAGCGAGTTGAAGAACAGCAGGCTGGCCACCAGCAAGCCCACCGCGGCCAAGCCGTTGTAGTACCACGACGGCCCCTCGTCGGCCAGGCCCTCGGCGTTGGCGCCGCCTGCCGCTATCATGGCGTCGTAGCTGGGCACCAGGTACGTGGCCCAGTAGAACATCAGCACCGCGAACAACACGAGCGCCAGCGCGCCGGGGATGCGGGCGCGCTTCCAGAACTGACGGCCCTCGGTGCGGCCCCAGGACAGCAGCGGGCACACGGCCAGAATGGCCAGGTACACGATGCCGAGCGGACGCGCGATGGCGTTGTAGGTGCCGGCGGACACCGTCTGACCGCCGAACGGCAGCTGCGGGGGCAACGCCGAGGAGATGGTCAGGTAGGCCAGCAGCACGGCGAACACCACCATGATGACGTTGTTGAAGTAGTAGGCCGCGTCCTTCGACAGCATGTTGTCAACGTCGTCGGAGGCCCCGGCCGAGGCGCCGAAGCTCTTCCAGCGCACGACCAGGCCCACGATGCCCGCCAGGATGGACAAGACGATGAGCGCGCCGAACAGGATGAGCGACACCGGGTCGCCCTCGAAGGCGTGCACCGACTGGACCAGCCCCGAGCGCGAGATGAACGTGCCCACGATGACGAACGAGAACGTCAGGCACGCGCACATCACGCTCCAGCGCTTGAACGCGCCGCGCTGGCGATACACCGTGAAGCTGTGGATGAGCGCCACGCCCACCAGCCACGACAGCAAGCTGGCGTTCTCCACCGGATCCCAGCCCCAGTAGCCGCCCCAGCCCAGCACCACGTAGGCCCACACAGCGCCCAGGCCGATGCCCACGCCCAGGAAGAACCACGAGAACAGCGCGTAGCGCTGCGAACGGACGACCCACTCCTTGGAGGAGTCGTTCACGATGACGGCGCCGATGGCGTACGCGAACGGGATGGTGAGTCCCGCGTACCCCACGAACAGGGTGGGCGGATGGATGGCCATGGCCCAGTGCTCCAAAAGCGTGTTCATGCCCAGAACGGAGCCGGAAGCGGTCAGGCTGCCGTCGGGGTTGAGGTACTTGCTCGACGTGGCCGTGAAGGGCATGTTGCTCTCGGAGAACAGCAGCACGCCCACGAACGCCGCCAGCACCAGCTGGCTGACCAACAGCGCCATGGAATCCAGCTTGCGCAGGCTTTTCAGGTTGCGCGCGGCAACCACCGCGTTGAACACGGCGATGAGCCACGCCCAGAACAGAAGCGACCCTTGGCGACCAGCCCACAGCCCCGACAGCTTGTAGAGCCAGGCCAGATCGCCCGACGCGTCGCTGTGCTGGCGCAGCACGTACTCGATGGTCATGTCGCCTGTCATGAAGCAGAACACCAGGATGCCGCAGCACAGCGTGAGCGCCGCAGCGGACAGGATCGCCGCCACATGGCCGCCCCATGTGAGCGTCTCCCCTGCGCCGCCCGGACGCTTGCGCGACGCCACGGCGCCCGCGATCAGGCACACTGCGGACACGGCCGTGCCCGCGAAGGCGACCAGCAGTCCTATCAAACCGATTGTCGACATGTAGCTACCTTTCCGAAGCGGCGGCCGAAGCCGCCGCCGATCGATGACATGGAGCCGAGGCTAGCCCTCCAGGGCCACCTCGGTCGCCGAGAACTTTCCGTCCTTGTCCAAAGAGCCGGTCAGGACCAAGGAGGAGCCGTCCCCCACCTCTTCCGAGATGGCGCCGTCGAAGAGCACGCCCAGCTCGTCGCCGGTTTCCGGATCGACCAACGCGAAGCGATCGCCCGCGCCGGCGGCCACCAGGGTGCCGTCCTTCACGGTGCCGCTCACCTTCACGGGCTTGCCTTCCACGCCGGTCCCGTAGCCGATCAGCTGGGACACCGAGAGCGCGTCGGTGGCGTTTTCGTACTTCGACGGGCACTTGGTGACCAGCTCGGAGGCGTTCAGCACGCCGTCTTGGCCCATCTTGCCCGTGCAGATGGCGGTCACGTCGTTGCCGAACGTGGCCGACACGCCGCCCTCGTAGCGCACCTTCACCTGCTGGGAGGCGTCGCCTTCGGGATCGTAGATGGAAAACGTCAGCACGTTGTCCTTCGTCTCGTAGGAGTTCTCCACAACGTTGCCGCTCACTTGGATCTTCTGATCGACGTAGTTTCCCGCGGCGGCCTCGGCGATGGAGATGCTCTTGGCAGAGCTCGATCCGCCGACCACGGCCAGAATCACGATCAGCACCATGACGATGACGCCGGTCGCCACGACCATGCGACGTTTCGTTTTCGCGTTCACGTTCGCCTCCTTGCCGTCTCTCTTTTTCGTGCAGTCATTCTCTGGCACCTCAAAGTTCCGAAGAGCGCCATGGGGTGAAAATCAGAGATTCACCATGCGAGCCGTCTGCGGCGCTGCGGCATTCGAACCTTCAAGCGTCTGTGCCTGCGATCCGCAGGCAGCCGTTCGTTCTTCGGACCTTTGACAACGGAAGCCCGTCCAAGCGCGCTGGCGCTTGAGGCGGGCTCCCTCGTGCTTATTCGGTTGTGACGCCTGCAGGGCAGGCGCGTCGTGCTTGGGCTTTACGCCTGCTGGAGCTTCTTCTCCTCCGCAACCGTCAGCCAACCCTCGGGCACCTCGGCCTCGCTGTGGCACTGCGTGCAGTACATCACGGAAGCGCGGTGAGCCTTGTGGCAGTCGGTGCAGGCGATCTCGCCGTGCTGGGCGACGTGCGGGTTGAACTCCATGTCGCTCGTGGCCTCAACGAGGTCGTCGCGCGTCAGGTTGTGGCAACCCTCGTTCAGGCAGAACTGGTCGCCCTCAAGGCCGCGCGCCTCGGTCAGATCCTCGTCGGAGCGCTCCTCGAGCGGGTAGATGTAGTTGCCCGTCACCCAGTTCATGCCCTCGGACATCTGCTCGCTCAACGTGGGCACGTGGCAACCCATGCAGGTCGCGCCGGCGCCGCCCTGGTCGGTGGGCACCTTGTGCGAGACGCACAGCATGGAGTTGGTGTTGGCCACTTCGTTGCCCCACTTGTCGATGCCCGTCGTGCCGGCCTCCTGGTCGTAGGTGGCGTTGTACGGATCCATCGGCGTGTGGCAGATAGCGTTGCAGAAGCTGGGCTGCTCATGCCAAACCCAGAAGCCGGCACCGGCTGCAATCAAAACAACCACGACGACACCCACGACGATAGGCCACTTCTTTCCCTTCTTCTTGGGAGCGGCTTCCTTGGTCGCGGAGTTATCAGCCTCGGTTGCCTCGGTGGCGGCTTCCACTTTGGTTTCCTCTTCGCTCATACTCTTTAACCCCCTTTCACAAAACTCGTCTCTTCCATTTCCGACCGTCCCCGCCCAATGCGTCCGAACGTGGCATCAAACGGAAACACGGAAACTTTACCACAAGCATGCTAGCGGTCAACCAAGAAAAAGCCTATCACCCATTTAGGGGGAAATAGCCCGGTTTCCCCTCGTTTTTTTGCATGATTCGGCGATTTCAAGCAGTTTTTCCGCACGGAGGCAAAAGCGACGAATGCGACCCCCGAAGCAGGGAAAGGAAGCGCAGCGCCTCCTTTCCCCGTCCTCGGAAACGTTGGAGAGAACGTCCCTGTCGTTACGCGAGCTTCGCCAACCCCTCGTCGACGGCAGCCTCGGCTTTGTCGAGCGTCTCAAACGTCAGCTTGGAGTTATGGGCGCCCTCGCTGTTCTCCACCATCACGAAGTCCCAATAGAACTGGGCGTTGCGCTGCAGCTTCTGCAGGGCGGCCAGCTCCTCGGAAGCGGCGGGAACCTCGCCGCCAGCGTCCTTGGCGGCCTTGATGGCGGCGATCTCGTCAGCGTAGGCGGTGGCGATCTTGCCCGTCAGCTCCTCAATCTTCTCGCTGATGGCGGTCACGCGCTCCTCTTCCTCGGCCTGGATGTCCTTGACCTTGGTCTCCAGGTCGTCGTGGCACTTGCTGCAGTCCTCCTCTATCAGCTGCGCGTTCTCAAGCGGGCTGATCCAGTTGTGGGAGGTGTACTCGCCGTTGTCGTCGGAGACGGTGCCCATATGGCAGTCAGAGCAGCTGTAGCCCTGCTTGGCCATGGGGGACTGGTCGCCGCCGTAGTTCGTCTCGAACTCGGGATGCTGGACCTTGATCATGGGCGCCAGCGTGTCGGCATGCTCCCAATCCTTGAAACCGCTCTCGTCGTAGTAAGCCAGGATGGCGTCGGGGGTCATCTCGTCAAGCCCCGTGTAGGGGTTCGAGGTGGCCTTGGTGTCGCCATCGAAGTAGTACTCGTTGTGGCACTGGCCGCACACCTGAGAGCCCATGGGCACCTGGTCGTCGTCGTTGGCGGCGTCGCCCAGCGAATCCACGAAGTAGGAATGGGTGAGCGTGAGCGTGCTCGGGTCGTTCTCGTGGCAGTTGTAGCAGCTGATAGGCTCGTCGAACTGCCCGATGGTGTCGTTGAACTTCTCCTTGTAGATCCCCTCGCCCTCCGCGTTCACCAAGGCGGTGAACTGCGGGGTCTTGCAGGTGATGCAGCCGGCCAGCTGCTCTTTCTGCGTGGTGCGCGGAGTCTCCTTGACGCTCTGGAGCGCGTACACGTGGCTCGACGCCTCGTCGTAGCCCAGCGCGAACGCATAGCCCTTGTACATGGTGTTCAGGGCCGGATAGAGCTCAAGGTAGTTGTGCTTCCCGGAGTCGGGGGAATTGGACTCGTTCTCCATGTACGTGGCGTACTGCCCAGGATAGGCGTCCTTCCACGACTCCGCAGTGACAACGCCGAACTCGTCCGCCTCAGGCGTTTCCACCTGCTGCGTGGCGGCGTTGTCCGCTTTCTGGTCCGTCGCGTCGTTCGTAGAGGCCTGGGGGGCGCATGCCGCCAACCCAGCAACCATGCCGAACGCGCACAGCGAAGCGGTCCAGAGAGCGAGCTTGTTCGTCTTGACTTTCGTCATACGGATCTCCTCCCTCTTTTCGACTGACGCTCTCTCCTCCATAAAATATACACGAATCTCGGGGGAGATGGAATGGCCACGAGAGGATTTCGGAGAATCCCAGCCGCGATATAGGGGAAAACCCGGCCTGGGGAAAACCCGGCCCGGCTGATCTGCGGAGATCGGCCATGCCGACGGGAGCGAATCCGGCCGCGCCCTGCGGAATCGCCCTCTTGCGCGCCACGGGGCGCGGTTTGCGGTCGAAGGAGCGTCCGTGCGAGCTTGTTCGGGAGAGCGCCCGCTCTGTTAAACCGGGATTGGCGCGAGCCTCTGTTGGCCGGGTCCCGGGCCGGGCTCCTCTGCCCGGGCGCGGCGGAAGGCCCTTGCTCGGCGGGCTGGGGGCCTTCCGGGGCGCACGGGCGGTCCGCGCGCGGCAGGCTGGCCGGGCCGCGTCGACGGCGGCTCAGCAGAGGGCCGCTCGCAGGCTGGCTCGGCGGGGACGGCCGGGCCGCGTCGGTTCGGCGGGGAACGCTCGC
>NZ_CBDTNW010000055.1:0-31408 GCF_965361815.1 Rubneribacter sp. | reverse complement strand
CGCCTACCTGGTGGCGATGCGCCGCTCCGAGGACGGCGCCACCGTCCCGAAGTGGCTCTGCTGGGCGGCGGTCGCCGTGTGCGCCGTCCTCGTGGCCGTCATGGCGCACAGCTACACCATGGCCGCCCGCCCCGCGTGGGACTCGGTGCTTTGGATCCTCTACGTGCTGGGCAACGCCTGCGCGCTCGGCCCCTGCACCATGGCCCTCGTCATGGCCGCGGTCGGCGACGAGACGGCGCCGGCCGGCCTCCCGGCCCTCGCCGGGACCGCCCTCGGGGCCGTGACGGCCGTGGCCTTCGCGGCCTCCCTGCAGGCGAGCGCCGGCGCCTTCGCCGAGGTCGGGTTCTACTTCGACCCGACGCACCCGACGGCCGGCATGGCCGACGCGGCGGCCGTCGTTGCGGCGCAGGCGCCGCTGCTCTGGGCGGGCGCCGTGGCGGTCGGCGGCCTGGCCCCGCTGGCGGCGGCCTTCGTGGGCAGGAGGTCCGGCAACTGGAAGGTCTGGGGCGGCGTCGCCGTCGCCTGCGCCCTCGCGGGCGCGGTCTGCCTGCGCGTGGTCTTCTACGAGCTGGGGCTTTCCGTGTTCATGTTCTACTAGCGCCCGCATCCTCGCACCCGCGGGAGACGTGTGCGCATGCCCATCCTCCTGCGGGTGCATGGGAGGGGAGGCGCCCCCTCGCTTCTTTTCAGACGTTTCACGTGAAACAAAATCGCGCAGCACCTCCTCTGCTTCACGCAAGGCAAAGCGCCATGGCGGCAACGCCCCCCGGATGTTTCACGTGAAACATCCTCCCTCTGGGCGCCTGGAGCGTGACGTTGTCCCCGTCCTGCGTCACCCTGAGCGTGACGTTATCCCCGTCCTGCGTCACGTGATCCCCGTCCTGCGTCACCGTCCTGCGTCACCGCTGCGTCGCCGGGCACTGCGTCACTCTGTGTCGCCCTCCCTGTGTGTCACCCTGTGCCCGCACGCCCACGGGCGCCCCGTGCGGGCGCGGCCTCCCTCCCCGAACCCCCCCTTGCAAACGGGAGGCCGCCTCCGCGCGGGGCGCCCGAGGGTGCTCAAGGGGAGTCTGCGGATTCGTTGTGCCATCTGCGCTCGTTGCGAGCGCTCGTGTCTTTAAGAGAACAACGGCACCTCGCCTCGGAGGAACGCCTCCAAAGGACAGGCGCTCGACCCCACCACCAACGCTTTGGCGTGCGGGACGTGGTTCACGAAAGCCGTCAGACCCTTGAGCGATTTCACACGCCCGCTCTTCACCTCGATCGCCGTCACGGCTCCGCCCTTCTCCAGCACAAAATCAACCTCGCTGGACCCTTCGCGCCACCAGCGCACGTCAAAGTGCTGCTGCGCGGATTGGGCGAGCAGAAACGCCCCCACGGCGCTTTCGACCAGACGGCCCTTGCGCTCGGGGTCGGTGAGCAAAAAGCTGCGATAGGCGCCGTACGTCGCGGTCATGAGGGAGGTGTCGTGCACTGCAAGGCGCGGCGAGCTTGCCTTTGCCCGGATGAGCTTGGGATCGTGTTTCTGCAGGCCGCAGAGCAGTCCCGCGCCGTGGAGCAAGTCGAGGTAGTGCGCGATGGTGGTGGTGTTGCCGGCATCGTCGAGCTGTCCGAGGATCTTGCGATAGGACAGCTCCTGTCCGGAGTAGGGAGCGCCCACCTGGAACAGCCTGCGCATGAGCGCCGGTTTGCGCACTTCTTCGAGAGCGATGACGTCCTTCGCTATGCTCGGCTCAATGACGGAGTCGTTGAGGTAGGCAAGCCAGCGGCTTTCGTCGTCGCGCAGCGGCGCACCTCCCGGATAGCCGCCGAACAGCAGAAAGTCGTCAAGCGAGAATCCGAAGGCGTCCTCGCATTCGGCAAACCCCCAATGGGTGCAGCGGATGACCTCGAATCTTCCTGTAAGCCCCTCCGTCAGGCCCTTCTGGAGCAGAAGCGACGAGGAGCCGCTCAAAACCACCCGAAGATCGATGCCGCTCCAGGCATCCTCGTCCCACAGCTCCTTCACGACGGCCGACCACTGGCTGACCAGCTGCACCTCGTCAACCACCAGCACTGCTGCGGGCGTGCGCTCGGTAACCAGGCCGCGTGCTTGCAGCCACTGCGCGCGCAGCCAGTCGCGGCTGGAGGAGTCGATGCTGGCAAGCGCAACATGGCAGGGAAGGTCCAGATGCTCGACTGCCTGCCGAAGGGCGGTGCTCTTGCCCGTTTGCCGCGGACCGATGAGCATTTGGATAAAGCGGCGCGGCTCGTGCATGCGGTTGACAAGGGTATTCACGATGGATCTGCGATACTCGGCCATGAGACGCCTTTCTATTGAGCAAATTTGCTCAATAGTAGCGTAAATTTGCTCAATAGACAATCAATCGGGGTTGCAGACGGCGGTGGCCAAAGGGGCGTTTGCGGCGTCTCGGGGCGTTGGCCGGGCAACGCCCCAACCATGCCCGGGGAAGTGCCTGGTCGGGGAGAGGCAATCCGACGGGGCTTCGACCCGCCTTCCGAAATCCGTCCTTGCGACGTCGCAACCTGGTCGTTTTCCAGCGGTCGAAGCCCCTGCCTATGTCAACGGAGGTTCAACATGGAGTCACTTGCAGGTTGGTCACAAACCGCGCCCTATGGCACTCCGGGCGGCCGATCCGACGCATCGGCGGACCGCGCGATTCTCGCGACCTGGGATTTCTCCGGATGCGGAGGACACGGAGGGCGGGAAGGAGGCCCTGCGCGTGCCACAGGGCGCAGTTTGTGACCAACCTGCGCGGGCGGCCCCTCGCCGAGCCGCCGCTGGCGGGATCTGTGCCAACGATGGTCTAACAGAGAGGCCGCAAGGCGCGGTTTGCGGCCACGGTGCCGCAGCGCGCGGCCCGAAAGCATTCAGGCGCGCGACGTGCTGGCCTCTCCGCAGGGCAGTTCGCGGCGCTCTCCGCTGGGCAGCTCGATCACCAGCTTGAAGTCGTCGGTCAAGTCGACGGCACGCGCCCGCACGCGCGATCCCGCATGCGAGACCACCACGTGCTCGCCCAGAAGGAAGCAGCGGCGACGGTACTCGTCATGGAAATCGCAGGTGGGAAGGCGCTCATACAGCGACCAGAACCCCTGCAGCATTTCGGCCGCCAGCTCGTTGCGCACGGCGGGCTGCCCGTTGTCGAGGAGCGCGCCCGCCGTGCCCGCGATGCTCTCCGGGAATCCACCGCTTGGAGGTTTCACGTTCACGCCGATGCCCAGCACAACGTAGTCGAAGCGCCCCGACTCCATGTCGACGGCCCCCTCCGTCAGGATACCGGCCACCTTCCTGCCGTCGCAGTAGATGTCGTTCACCCACTTGATGAGCGCCTTGCGTCCCGTCACCCGCTCGATGGCCTGGGCGCACGCCACGGCGGCACCGCATGTGATCAGCTGGCCGCGTTCGGCGGTGGTCTCGGGTCGCAGCACCACGCTCAGGTACACGCCGGATTCGGAAGGGGAGAAGAAGCGCTTTCCCTGCCGGCCTTTGCCGGCCGTTTGGCTTTCGGCCGCCACCACGGTGCCTTCGGGCGCGCCCTCCAACGCGCGCCGCCGGGCTTCCTCGTTGGTGGAGTCCACCTGTTTGCGCACGCTGACGGAGAACGGATGGCCCGGCGGCAGGCGGCTCTCAATAGCTTGCGGCGACAGCAGGTCGCTTTCCTGGGAGAGCGCGTATCCCCTGTTCGTAACCGCGTCGATGCAGTAGCCTTCGGCGCGCAGCGCATTGACGGCCTTCCATACCGCGTTGCGGCTCACGCCCAGCTGGGCGGCCATCTTCTCGCCGGACAGATAGCGGTCCCTGTTGTCTTCCAGCAGTCGGAGCAGCCGTTCCCTAGTTCCCATGCGCGCGCCTTTCCATTCGGTGTGCGCAGGATAGCCGCTGACGCTCCCTATTGTCAACCATTTGTCAGAATGCGGAGCGACAATGCGGATAAACTCGCATCCCGCTGCTTCCGGCCGTTTGTCGCCTCGCGGCCTTGCCAAACCTCTTCTCACGTCGTACAATGCACGTTATTGAACGGAGTGTTGATTATTGGCCGTCTTGTCCAACGGTGGGAGGCTGCGTGGACCGACGCATCACCAAATCGAAGAAGGCGCTGCGCGGCGCGCTCATCTCGCTCATGGAGGAGCGCGGCTTCGACGGCTTCACGGTGAACGACCTGTGCGAGCGGGCCGACCTCAACCGCGGCACGTTCTACAACCACTTCCGCGACAAAGACGACCTGCTGGCCCGGCTCGAGGACGAGGTCATGGCCGACCTCGACCGGCTCCAAGGGCAGATGCAAAGCCTCACCGTGCGCGAGCTTATGAAGTACCGCGTGCGCAAGGCTCCGCTGCCGTTCCTCGTCGACCTCTTTGGCTACCTGCGCGAACAGGGCGATTTCCTGCACGCGGTGCTCGGCCCCGGCGGCGATGTCCGCTTTGGCCCGCGTCTGCGCGACGCCGTGTGCATGAACCTCATCCAGTCCATCTTGCACGAGCGCTACCGCAACAACCCGGAGCCGTTCGTGCAGTACTACGTGGCGTTTTACGCCTCTGCGTATCTGGGCGTCATCCAGCGGTGGCTGGAGACGGGCATGCGGGAGACTTCCGAGGAGATGGCGCTCATTGCCATGCGCCTCTTCTTCATCAAACCGGGCGAGTCCATCAAACTGTAAGGCCGAGAACCGGCGCAAACGGAGACCATCATGAACGCGAACGACACAGCAACCAGCACTGCAACCAGCACCGACGAATCTTCGAAGGAGGCCGCCATGGCGAACGAGACGCGCGCGGGCGACGCGGGCAAGCTGCGCATCGGCATCGACGTGGGATCAACCACGGTGAAGCTGGCCATTCTGGACGAGGACGACGGCGTGCGCCACTCCGTGTACCGCCGCCACCACGCCGACGTGCGCGCCACCATCGTGGAGGTGCTGGAAGAGGCGGCCGCGGCCGGCTTCGGCGACGAGCGCATGACCATCGCCATCACGGGTTCGGGCGGGTTGCTTCTGGCCCAGTGGCTCGGCGTGGAGTTCGTGCAGGAGGTCATCGCCTCCAAAACAGCCGTGGAAACGTTCATCCCCAAAACCGACGTGGCCATTGAGCTGGGCGGCGAGGACGCGAAGATCATCTACTTCGACCAAGGCATCGAGCAGCGCATGAACGGCACCTGCGCCGGCGGCACGGGCGCGTTCATCGACCAGATGGCCGCGCTTCTGAACACCGACGCGGGCGGCCTGAACGAGCTGGCGCGCGAGCACACCACGCTCTATCCCATCGCCAGCCGCTGCGGCGTGTTCGCCAAAACCGACGTGCAGCCGCTGCTCAACGAGGGCGCGCGCAAAGAGGACATCGCCGCGTCCATCTTCCAATCCGTCGTCACGCAGACCATCTCCGGCCTGGCGTGCGGCCGCCCCATCCGCGGGCATGTGGCGTTCCTCGGCGGCCCTCTGCAGTACCTGCCCGAGTTGCGCAAACGCTTCTATGAGACGCTGGAGCTGGACGACGAGCACATCATCGTGCCCGAAAACGCCCACCTGTTCGTGGCCAGCGGCTGCGCCATCGCGGGCGCGGCCAGCGACACGGTGAAGTCCGAGCGCCTCGCCGACGTGCTGGAGCGCCTGAAGAACCTCGGCGACATCCAGGGTTCGGAGGTGGTGCGCCTCGACCCGCTGTTCGCTAACGAGGAAGCCTACGACGAGTTCAAGCGCCGCCACGACGCCGAGGTGGTGCGCCGCGGCAGCCTCATGGACTACACGGGGGTGGCCTACCTGGGCATCGACGCCGGGTCCACCACGTTCAAAGCGGCGCTCATTAGCGAGGACGGCGCGCTTCTGTGGAGCCACTACGCCAGCAACAAAGGCGACGTGCTGGGCTGCGCGAAGGCGGCGCTCGCCGCCATGTACAACGCCATGCCGGTTGACGCCGAAACGGGCGAGCCGCTGGTGACCATCGGCCACGCCACGGTGACGGGCTATGGCGAGCATCTGCTGCTGGAGGCTTTGCGCGTGGACTCCGGCGAGATAGAGACGGTGGCGCATCTGCGTGGCGCGCAGGAGATGCTGCCGGGTGTGGAGTTCATTTTGGACATCGGCGGCCAGGACATGAAGTGTTTGCGCGTGAAGGATGGCGTGATCGACCACATCATGCTGAACGAGGCGTGCTCCTCGGGCTGCGGCAGCTTCATCGAGAGCTTCGCAAGCGGCCTGAACCTGGACGTGGCCGAGTTCGCGCAGACGGCTATCCGCGCGAAAGCCCCGGTTGACCTGGGCAGCCGCTGCACCGTGTTCATGAACTCCCGCGTGAAGCAGGCGCAGAAAGAAGGCGCCACCGTGGGCGACATCGCCGCGGGCCTGGCTATTTCCGTCATCAAGAACGCCCTGTTCAAGGTCATCAAAATCCGCGACCCGCACGACGTGGGCACGAAGGTGATCGTGCAGGGCGGCACGTTTTTGAACGATGCCGTGCTGCGCGCGTTCGAGCAGCTCTCCGAAGTGAACGCCGTGCGCCCCGACATCGCCGGCAACATGGGCGCCTACGGCGCGGCCCTCTTGGCCCGCGACCGCTACGCTGCGGCGCTGTCGCGCGAGGAACGCAAAGCGCAAGCCGGCAACGCCTGGAGCAGCGAAGAACTCCGCGACCCAACCCTCCTCCCCGCCCAGCAGCAATCTGCTCATGCGGGAGATGGGGTAGATGCGGCCACGAACGGCTCCGGCGGCGCCCACCAAGCGGGCGCTCCGCAGAGCGAATCAGCACCGGAGCAGGGCGGCATCCTGCGGGACGAAGCGAAGGCTGCGCAGCTTCTGAGCGCAGTCCCGCAGGATGCCGCCCGTCCCGCAGGTTCCGCGGACATGCCCGAGCTGCGGTCAACCCTGCTCACCTTAGAGCAGATTGAAGCCCTTTCCCCCACGCACAAAACGGTGCGCTGCAAGGCGTGCAGCAACCACTGCCTGCTCACGGTGAACGACTTCGGCGTGGACGAGGCCACCGGCAAACGCCGCCGCTTCATCACGGGCAACCGCTGCGAGAAGGGCGCGGGCACCTTCGACGAGAGCAAAAGCGTGCCGAACCTCTACGAGTACAAGAGCAATCGCCTGTTCAACTATGAGCCGCTCGCTCCCGAGGCCGCCACGCGCGCCACGGTGGGCATGCCGCGCGCGCTCAACATGTACGAGAACTACCCGTTCTGGTTCACATTCTTCACCAAGTTGGGCTTTCGCGTGGTGCTCTCCGACCCGTCCACGAAACAGACCTACGAGGCGGGCATCGAGTCCATGCCGTCGGAAAGCGTGTGCTACCCGGCCAAGCTCTCCCACGGCCACATCATGAACCTGCTGGACAAGCGCCCCGACTTCATCTGGTTCCCGTGCAGCAAGTGGGAGCGCCAGGAGGACGAGGGCGCGGGCAACCACTTCAACTGCCCTATTGTGGCCAGCTACGCCGAGGCGCTGCGCCTCAACATCGACGAGCTGCGCGATTCCAGCACGCAGTTCCTCAACCCCTGGCTGCCCTACGACCGCAAGGAAAACCTCAAAGAGCGCCTGTACGTGGAGCTGGTGGAGGCGCACCCGGAGCTCATGGGGCCGGCCGGCGCACCCACGCGTGCGGAAGTGGACGACGCCGTGGAAGCCGCCTGGGCCGAGGACGAGGCGTTCAAGCGCGACATCCGCGCCAAGGGCGAGGAGACGCTTGCGTGGATGGAGGCCACGGGCACGCACGGCATCGTGCTGGCGGGGCGTCCCTACCATAACGACCCCGAGATCAACCACGCCATCCCCGAGCTTCTGACCAGCTTCGGGCTGGCCGTGCTCACGGAGGACTCCGTGGCGCACCTCGGCACGCTGGAGCGGCCTATCCGCCTGGTGGACCAGTGGATGTACCACACGCGCTTGTACGCGGCGGCCAAGGTGGCCACCGAGCGCAACGACCTCGACCTCATCCAGCTGAACTCCTTCGGCTGCGGCCTGGACGCGCTCACCACCGACCAGGTGCAGGAGATTCTGGAGGCGGCCGGCAAGGTGTACACCGTGCTGAAGATCGACGAGGTGTCCAACCTGGGTGCGGCGCGCATCCGCGTGCGCTCACTGCTGGCGGCACTCAAAGACCAAGCTGATGAAGCGGCCGATGCCGAGCGCATGCCGCGCGGCTGCCCGGCGGCATCGCTTGACGTGGATGCCCTGGTGGCCGACGCGAACGCGCGCATCGACGCCAAGACGGGCGTGACGGAGGGTCGCATCGCCTCTGAGCTGGCTGGCGGCGGGGCTGCGGCAGGCGGGGGCGCGGACGCGGGCGCGGGTGCGGGCGCAGCCGACGCTGCGGCGGGCGCGAGCGGCGCGATGGGCGCTCCCGCCACCTTCGCCGAGAAAGCCGCACCCGAGGTGCGCGAGCGCATCAGGCAGCGCGAGGGCGCCACCACGGAGTTCCCGCGCGCGGTGTTCACGCAGGAGATGAAGGAGGCGGGCTACACCATCCTCTGCCCGCAGATGGCGCCCATCCACTTCGATTTGCTGGTGGAGATCTTCCATCGCTTCGGCTACAACCTGGAGCTTCTGCCCAGCGTGGACCACGGTGCGGTGGACGCGGGCCTGAAGTACGTGAACAACGACATCTGCTACCCGTCCATCCTGGTCACCGGCCAGATCATGGAGGCTGTGATGAGCGGCCGCTACGACACGGACAAGTTGGCCGTCATCATCACGCAAACGGGCGGCGGCTGCCGCGCCACCAACTACATCTCGCTCATCCGCAAGGCGCTGGCCAGCGTGGGGCTTTCGCATGTGCCGGTGATCGCGCTGTCGTTCAAGGACTTAGGCGAGGACAACCCCGGCTTCAAGATCACGCCGAAGATGCTCTTGCAGGCCGTGTACGCGCTGGCTTACGGCGATCTGCTCATGATGTGTTTGTACCGCACGCGCCCCTACGAGGTGGAGCCCGGCAGCGCGAACGCGCTGTTCGACCACTGGATGGGCGTGTGCAAGGAGCAGCTGCACCGCGGCATGAACCGCAGCGAGTTCAAGCGCACGGTGCGCGCTATCGTGGAGGACTTCGACACGCTGCCGCTTTCGGGCGAGGGCACCAAGCCGCGCGTGGGCGTGGTGGGCGAGATCCTGGTGAAGTTCCATCCCACGGCCAACAACCAGATCGTGGATCAGATAGAGCGCGAGGGCTGCGAGGCCGTGGTGCCGGGGCTTATCGAGTTCTTCCTGTTCGGCATTGCGGGCGGCATCTTCCAGCGCCAGCTGGGCAAGACGAAGAAGAGCGAGGTGGGCAGCCGCATCGCGCTTTGGGCGATCGACAAGTTCCGCGCTCCCATCACGCGTGCGCTGCGCGATTCGAGCCGCTTCGAGCCGCCGGCGAACATCTACGAGCTGGCCGAGTACGCGAGCGAGATCCTGTCGCTGTGCAACAGCATGGGCGAGGGCTGGCTGCTCACGGCCGAGATGGTGGAGCTCATCAAAACGGGCGCGCCCAACGTGGTGTGCACGCAGCCCTTCGCGTGCCTGCCGAACCACGTGGTGGGCAAGGCCGTCATCAAGGAGCTGCGCCGTCGCTATCCGGAGAGCAACATTGTGGCGGTTGACTACGACCCCGGCGCGTCCGAGGTGAACCAGCTCAACCGCATCAAGCTCATGATCAGCGTGGCGAAGGCGAACCTGGCCGAGAAGGAAGGCCAGGCCAAGCAGGCGCGCGACGCGTTCGTGGAGGCCGGACGTGCCCGGGCCGTGCAGGAGAACGTGGGCGCGTTCGAAATCAACCTCTCCTGCGGTGATGGCTGTGCTGCATGCGGCGGCGGATGCGCCGACGCCGAGGAGCCCGCACCCGCGGCGGAGTCCGCCGCGAACGCAACTCCGCGCAGCTAACCCCCTAGGAGCTGGTGGCGGCATCCCCTTGCCGCCACCAGCTCCACACCCTGTTGCCACCAGTCCGCAGTGCCAGCACGTCCTGCTACCAACGTTGCACTGCGTCTTTCGGTGCCAATTTCCCCAGCTGCCAGCGTCTCACCATCCCGCACGCCTCACGCCTACCAAGCCCTGCGAATCCCTGCCAGTCCCCGCCAACCTCTGCCGCGGTCGCCCCACCGCGGCAACCTTGCAACCACCTTGCCAGCTGGCAAAAGTTCGACACGCGCTCATGCGGGTGCTGTGTTGCTCTTTTGTTGTGGATGACGGGGTATAGTGACGCTATTTCGGGTGGACCCCCTTCGACGAAAGGACGGCGGAATGGCAAATCGGACGAAGCGCGCGGCAGTGAAGCGTCGTGCGGCGGCAGGTTGCCGCGCGGTGTTGGCGGGGCTGTTGGCGGTGTCGTTGTCGCCGGCGGTGGCGCTCGCCGAGTCGCGGCAAGATGCGACCTACGAGGCGGCCGTCGAGGACCTGCGTCCGCTGGTGGCCGATGCCTTGGCGTTCAACGCTCAGCGCACCTTCTTGTCAGAAAACGGGGCAGAGCTCTTTTTGGAGGGCGAAGCCGCCGACCCGGGGATTGTGGCGAACGCGCTTCTGCCTTCGGCCTATACGGCGCCGTACACATCGGTCAAAGACCAGGGGGAAACGGGGTCGTGCTGGGCGTTCGGGGCAATCGCGTCGCTTGAATCGGCTCGGATGGTGCAGCAGGGCATCTCATCGGCGGGTGGTGATGAGCTGAATTGGTCGGAGGCCCAGCTTGCGTACGGCGCGTTCAACGGGCAGACAGACGACGGCACGCTCGACGGAAATGAGCTGACCACCTCCGACAACGATCATATGATTCCTGATGAAGATGAATATGGCTTTGACCAGGGCGGTAACTGGATGCTGGCCTCGGCGGCCCTTGCGGCGGGGCGCGGCCTGTCAAACGAGACCGACGTGCCTTTCAATGCCGACGACCCTGACGCCATGGCGGCGTCCGCGGCGGCGAACTACAACCTGTCGCGCGTGCGTCTTGACTACAGCAAGGGACTTCCCGAGATTGCGCCCTTCGTGCGCATCAACGATGACGGCACGGTTGACCGCGACTGGAAGCCGGAGGCGCTCGACACAACAAAGCAGGCCATCTTGGATACGGGTGCGGTGTCGGTGCTCTACTATGCCGACGCACCGGGTGGTCCGTACTATCACGTGGGTTTAAGCGGCACGGAAGGGGAGGCGACCGATTCCGATAGCGCCACCGACCCCGACGCGTCCGACGAAAGCGTCGACCCCGACACCCCCGACTCGAACAGCCTGCAACTGCGCCTCCCGGAAAACTACTGGATTTACGACTCCGATGAGCAGGGTTTCACCACCAACCACGTGGTGACCATCATTGGTTGGGACGATACCTACTCCCGCTGGAACTTCGCGACAGAACTCTACGACGAGGACGGCGACAAGCTCTCCTACGACCCCGAGATTGCCGAGGTCGTGGCAGATGCCGACGGCGTCTTGTGGATAGTCCCCCTCATTGATGGCGCGTGGATTATCAAAAACTCGTGGGGTGAGGTGGCTGAGGGCAGCAGCGGCGCAACGATGACGATGGGTAACGACGGGCTGTTCTACTTCTCCTACTGCGAAAAGACGCTTGCCCAGCCTGCGGTGATGGTTCCCGATGAGGCGGCAGACAACCAGCCTGCCTATGACGAAACGTACCAGTACGACGGCATCAAGGCCCAACAGCTTTGGCAATCTGGCGTGCAGATGTACGGGGCGAACGTGTTCACCGCATCCGACAATCAGACGCTGGACGCGGTGGGCGTGTGGGTGCTTGATGATGACGTAGAGGTATGCATCGACGTGCGCGTTGGTCTGACCGATCCGGCCAATCCCGAGAGCGCGGAGCCGGCGTGCTCCTTCAGCTATCCGGTGGAGTGCTGGGGCTGGTACACCATCGACCTTCCTCAAACGGTGGCGGTGGACGCGGGCCAGACGTTCAGCATAGTCGTATCGCTGCTGGACGACGACGGCGACGGGTCCGTTCCGGTGGAGGCCGCATCGGCTCTGGACGGAGACCCCGGGCTTCCCGCAATGCAGGTGTACGCCGCGCCGGGCGAGAGCTTCCTGAAAGCCACCGGCCTCTCGATCGAGGAAGAATGGGTTGATTGCCAGGACGTAAAAGACTTGGGTAACGTATGCGTGAAGGCGTTCGCGACGGAGCGGTCCGCAGATCCGGAGGAGCCAGAGGACCCAGAAAAACCCATTGAGCCGGAAGATCCTGAGAGTCCCGAGGATCCTGCCACTCCTGAGGATCCGGAAACTCCCGACACGCCCGATGATTCCAAAGCGCCCTCTCCCGAAACGCAGCCCAACCAGCGCACGGGGGGCGACTTCGGCACCGCTGCGGCCGCTTCCCGCACGTCCCTCGCGCGAACGAACGACCCGCTGGCGAGCGCAGCCGGCGCGCTCGCCTGCGTTGCGATGCTCGGCGTGGTTGCATGCGCCGTCGGCGCCGCTCGCCTGCGCCGCTGACTCCAAAGTGTTACTTCAATCATGGCAATAAGGCGTACAATGGAGAAGCGCTATAAGGGTGCTATCCACTGACAACGTATTGCGAAAGAGGACGACCATGGGCATTTACGATTTCACCGTCAAAGACCAGCAGGGAGGCGACGTTTCGCTTGAAGATTACCGCAGGCGCGTGCTGCTGATTGTGAACACGGCAACGGAATGCGGCTTCACGCCCACCTACGCCCAGCTTGAAGAGCTGTATCGCAGCTTGCATGACCGCGGGTTGGACATTCTGGACTTCCCGTGCGATCAGTTCGGCCATCAGGCTCCCGGCACGAACGAGGAGATAGCCGCGTTTTGCACGTCGCGCTTCGGCGTGACCTTTCCGCAGTTCAACAAGGTGGAGGTCAACGGCGAAGGAGCCGAGCCGCTGTTTGCGTACTTGCAGGCGCAGCAGGGCTTCCAAGGATTCGACGAAGGTCACGAACTGACTCCCATCCTGGAGGACCTGCTGGGCAAGGACGATCCGAGCTTCGCCCAGAAGCCTTCGATCAAGTGGAACTTCACGAAGTTCCTCGTGGACCGCGAAGGCAACGTGGTGCGCCGCTTCGAGCCCACAACCAGCATCCCCGACGTCGTGACGCCCGCCGTGGAGGCGCTGCTCTAGGAACTGCCGCCCCGTCGCCTGTCTTTGGGGCGGCGGGGCATTTTGCTAGCCAGCTTGTCTGGACCTGAGTTCTTTGTGTTCTGTTGTGGGTCCATCGCCCGTGCTCGCACGCCGTACCGAAGCTTTGCGCGCAAACTTCTGAAGCCGCTTCCTCCAAACAACCGAAGTCGCGTTTGCCAAAGAGTCGAAGTTGTCTTATTGTCCCTGCTGGAAAGGATGCAGGATAGCTGCGGATGTGACGCGGGATAAGAGCATGGACAAACTTGACCTGTTTAACATAGCGCTTGACGGGTACAGCGCGCTTTTGTGCGCGATGATGGGCGTCCACGCGCTTATGGCCGCGCGCGGGCGCCGCGACGAGGTGAGTCGGTGCTTCGCGGGCATCTGCCTGGCGAACGCCGTCATGGCTTTGGGGGATATCACGTCGTGGGCGCCCGCGCCGCCGCTGGATCGCGGCCAGTACGCGCTTGTGATGGCGGGCTCCTTCGCCTACTACGTGGCCGTGATGCCCATCTACCTGTTCTTCACGGGCTACATCGTGTCGTACTTGGAGCGTCGCACGCAGCTCGCGCCGGCGGTGCGCCGCGTGGCCCCGCCGCTTTTGGGAGCGCTGTTCGTGGCGTATTCGATTTGCTGCGTCGCCTCGCTGTGGAACGGGATGCTGTTCGTCGTGACCCCTGAGGCGGGTTATGAGCGCGGCGATCTGTTTTGGATATCGCAAGCGTCCGTCATTGCGTTGCACCTGTTCAACGCTGCCATTATCCTGCGTCATTTCGGCTGTTTGACCGCGGCGGAGCGCCTGGGCTTCGTAAGCTACCTCCTGCTGCCGATGGCGGCCAACGCGGTGCAGGTGGCGTTGTTCGGCGTGGCGCTTCTGAACGCTGCCATCACGTTGGCGTTGCTCATCATCTTCATCAGCATCCAATCCGAGCGCAAGGCGCTTTTGGCGCGGCGCGAGCAGGAGCTGGCCGAGGCGCGCGCCGACATCATGCTCAGCCAGATTCAGCCCCATTTTCTGTACAACACGCTTGCGGCCATCCGCGAGATGTGCCTGAGCGATCCGACCGAGGCGGCGCGCATGGTCACGGACTTCTCGGCGTATCTGCGCGAGAACATGGCCTCGCTCTCCAGCCGCACGCCCATTCCGTTCGAGCGCGAGCTGCGGCATGCGCGCACGTACCTGGCCCTTGAGCAGAAGCGGTTTGGGAACCGGCTGCGCGTGGAGTTCGACGTGCGGGCCACGGCGTTCTCGCTGCCGCCTTTGTCGCTGCAGGCGCTTGCGGAGAACGCGGTGCGCCACGGCGTGACGAAGCGCGAGGAGGGAGGCCGGGTGCGCGTGGCCTCTGCGGAGGAGCCGGACGCGTTCGTGGTGACGGTCGCCGACGACGGCGTGGGTTTCGAGCCGGATGCGGCGCGGCTCGACGGCCGGCTGCACGTGGGCATTGCGAACGTGAGCGCGCGCGTGGAAGCGCTGTGCGGCGGCACGCTGGTGGTGGACAGCACGCCGGGCGTGGGCACCCGCGCGACGCTGCGCATCCCGAAGGGGGAGGGCGCAGGCGGCGGCGCGGGCGCTGCGGATGGCGGCATGGCTGACGGCGCGGCCGGGGATTCCTCGGGGATGGTCGGCGCGCTCGGCGGCGGCGTGGAGGCTGCGGTTGGCGGCGGTGCGCGTGGCTCCAACAGCGGAAGGGAGGACGAATGAACATCATCGTGGTGGACGACGAGCCGCTGGCGTTGCGCGGCACCGCGCGCCTTGTCCGGGAGGCTGGCGGGGCAGACGGGGTGCAGGAGTTCTCGTTGCCGCGCACGGCGCTTGCCTCTGCGCGCGAGCATCGCGTGGACGCGGCGTTTCTGGACATCGAGATGCCCGGGATGAGCGGCCTTGAGTTGGCGAAAGCGCTCAAGGACGAGAATCCCGACACGCATATCGTGTTCGTGACCAGCTACGAGCAGTACGCTGTGGACGCCTTCGCCGTGCGCGCGACGGGCTATCTGCTGAAGCCGGCGCGCCTTGAGGACGTGCGTCGCGAGCTCACCTTCATCTACGACGAGCGCCGCGAGCACATGCGGCGGCCGGGAATCGTGCGCGTGCGGACGTTCGGAGGGTTCGAGGCCGAGGTGGACGGCGTGCCGCTGTCGTTCAAACGCTCGAAGTCCAAAGAGCTGTTCGCGCTTTTGGTGGACAGGCGCGGTTGCGGCGTGACCACGCGCGAGGCGTGCGCGGTGCTGTGGGAGGACGCGTCCTACAACGCCTCGAAGCGCAGCTACTTCCAAAACGTCGTGGCCGATCTGCGCGCCGCGCTCACTGCTGCAGGCGCGGAGGCGGTGCTTGTGCGCTCGCGCAACAGCCTGGCCATCGATCCGGCGCTCGTCGACAGCGACAGCTACCGCTTCCTCGAAGGCGACCCTGTTGCGGTGAACTCGTATCGCGGCGACTATCTGCCCGCCTATTCGTGGGCCGAGTACTCCATAGGCCCGTTCTCGCGGACGGACTGAGGTCTGCTGCCCGAGAGAGGGATGCGGGCGGCGTTTGGGTGGCGGGATGCGGCCCTCGGGTGGGGTGCGGGATGCGGGCGGCGCAGCTCGCGGGCGTTGCGGGCGACCGGACGCAAGCGCTCGGCTCCTTGCCCGGTGCGTCCTCAGGGCGCAAGGGCGCGAAGGGGAATGGAGCAAATACCCTCGTCCTTCAGGGTTTTACAAGCACCAAGCCATATACAGCGGAAGCGACACGCGGTTTTCTGAAAATGCCATCTGCCGAGGGTGCAATACGTATTCCGTGCCCACGCGTTTTCCGAATTTTTGACGGTACTTTTTCAGCGAAGCCGTTCCGTAGCGATTGGATGATTTCACTTCGATGGGGCTGATGCGCGGCTTCATTGCGGCATCGGGATACTCTTTTGTGATAAGAAAATCAATTTCCATGCTGTTTTGCGTATCCCGCTTATCGTATTGCGAAAAAAAGAAGAGCGTTCGGCCATTTGCTCTAAGCTGCTGAGCAACCGCGTTTTCAACCAGCATGCCCTCGTTCAAATTCAGCTTGTCGAAAAGAATATCGCGATACACGCTATCAGGCGTTTCTGTTCTGTCCATAAAAGTTTGCGAAACCAGAAGCCCTGTATCTGCCATGTAACACTTGAATGAAGAATTGTCTTCGTTCAACCGCAAGCCTACATGGGGGTCGGTTGAATTGCGGCATATGTTTACTATTCGGGCATCGGACAGCCATGAAAAGGCGTTTTCGTAGGTGCGGCTGCGCGCATCCTTGTGCAATGATGCAAGGGTAAACTTTTTTTCATGCTTGGAAAGCTGCGAGGGGATGGTATCGAAAATCGCGCGCACGCGTGCTTCTTCAGTTCCGGAAAACTTTCCTATATCTTCGCGATAAAGATCGAGGATCCCCCTTTTAATGTAGTCGACTTTTGCAAAATTGCGGCTTTCCACATACTCGGAAACAGCTTGGGGCATGCCGCCCACCAGCATGTATTCGCGCCACAGGCGTATGGCGCGCTTATGCAGGGCATCCGGTAAGGGTTTTTGCTGCTCGTAGGAAAGGCGGATGGCATCGGAAAGCGCCTTTTCGTTCATAGCCCAGCAAAACTCTTCGAAATCGAAAGGGTTCAATTCGAATTTGCGCTCTTCGGAAGGGATTACGATGTCTCGAACGTTCTTTTTGATGGAAACGAGAGAACCGGTTTCCATGTAATCATAGCGCCCGTCGGCAACCAAATATTTAATAAGCCCGCGGGCGTGCGGGAACTGCTGCACTTCGTCAAAAATGATAAGCGAATCTCTTTCATGAAGCTGTACCTGATAGTAAGCTGAAAGCAGCATGAAAAGGGTGTCGAAATCGTTTTGCTGCTCTTCGAAAATAGCTTTAACATCTTTCGGAAGTCGAGCGAAGTCGATGAGGATATACGATCGGTACTCTTCTTTTGCAAAAGTTTCGGCTAAGGTTGACTTTCCTACCCGGCGAGCACCTTCGATCAACAAAGCCTCGCGCCCATCGGCCTGTTGTTTCCATGCCTTAAGGCGTTTGAGCGCCTTGCGTTGAAACATGTTCGACCTCCTGTTTTCACGAAACCCAAAGTTTGAAATATCCACATTTTACACGAAACCCAAAGTATAGTATCCGCTCTGCCTTGAATAGAGGTAAACGGATCCGTTTCGTTCGACCTTCGTTCGACCTTCGTTCGACCCCGGTGCAGAAAACGACAAGTTATCTGCCGAAGTCGGCATGCCCTCAGGGCGCAAGGGCGCGAAGGGGAATGGAGTAAATGCCCTCGTCTACTTCGCGGGCATAGTGGGAAAGGCCGGTGATGACGGCCATGAACTCGGGTTCCCTCACGCGCGCCTTCGGGTTGCCGCAAAGCTTCTCGCGGAGCCGCTTGAGGTTCGAGGCCGCAGCGGGCACGCCCTCCTCGCTGACCTTGACTTCGAAAGCCGCCCATCTTCCATCTGCCAATTCGATGATCGCGTCTGCTTCCAGTCCGGAATCGTCGCGGTAGTACCTGATCGGCTCGAATCCGATGTCGGGGAGGGCTTGGGCGTATACAAGAAGATCGCGGATGCACAGGTTCTCGAACATCGTGCCGAAAGCCTGCCAGTCGTGCACGAGCGCTTTAGGTCCCATGCCCAGCTGGGCTGCGGCGAGGGACGGATCGGCAAGGTAGCGCTTTGGCTTGGTGGAAAGGCGTTTGGGCGATCTCGACTCGGGAACCCATCCGGGTATCTCCACCAGCAGGTACAGGGACTTCAAAAGGGCGAGGTACGAAGCCAGCGCTTCGCGTGACAGGGAGGCTCCTCCAAAGGGCTCCTCCCCTCCGAACATGTCCGCGATGAGCGTTTTGTGCGTGGTGGCCTGTCCGAGGGTTCGCGCCACCGAAGTCACCAGCCTGCTGGCGGTGTCGGGACTCTTCCTGTGCCGGGGGATGCTTTCCGTGTAGAGAAGCCGCAGGTATTCGCGCGCTACGGTTTGCGCGCTCGCGACATCCATATCGATGGCCTCCGGCCACCCTCCTTTGCAGACGACGTCCACCAGAGGAAGGGCATCTTTGCTGTCGGGTGCCATCATGCCGGGTGCGAAGACCCCTTCGAAAAGCCCCTTGAGGGAAACGGTGCCGACGGAATCTCCCGATTCCGCAAGGGAAAGGGGGTGCATGCGTATTCTCCCTATGCGGCCAGCGCCGCTGTGCCGAGGCCCCTCGCCGTCCTTGAGGGAGGGCGGCGTCGAGGATCCCGTCAATATCCATCCTCCGTGAAGAGAGCGCTGCGCATCGATCTTGCGGCGCACGACATCCCATATGCGGGGAACCAGCTGCCATTCGTCTATGACGTGCGGCTGTTCCCCCAGCGTCATAAGGCCAGGGTCGGCGAGGGCCACGGAGTAATCGTCGTCTACGAAGCTGGCGCTTTTGCCGTGCATGAGCGCCGTCCATGTTTTCCCGCACCATTTGGTGCCGGATATCTCGACCGCGCCGAAGAGGGAAAGGTATCGTTCCACCTGTTCATCGACCACGCGAGGAAGGTAGGATTCGCTGAGATGCGCAAGGTTTGACATGGGGCTTCTCACCTTCATTCATCGATGACGGAGATGCAATCGACATTTTCCGAATGTTCGACCCGACATTTTCCGAATAGATGATACGACATTTTCCGAATGTTCGACCCGACATTTTCCGAATGAGGGGCGCAGCAAGGGTTGATTGCCATCCGAAGTGCAAAAAACTAGGCACTTGGTCTGTCATGGACGGGGTGCGATTGGCGCGAGGGACGTGATTGCGATTCGCATGACATTCTCCGGAAAGGGCGAAAGGGAGAAAATCGATTCGCACTGGCTACTCCAAAAGCCGCCCCTCCCCAAGGCGACTTCGGCGGGTATGTGGCCTCCTGTCGCGCACGATGGCTTGGAGTCGTTTCGTTCGGTATCTTGCGCCTTCTCCGTTCGGTAAAATGCACCCTTTTCATTCCGTATTTTGCACCTTGCGAAGACCTCGTCGCTTAGGCTCCCAACGCGGTGAGCGGAACGACGTATACGTCGGATGACGCATCGTAGCGAGCGAATTCGCCCGCACCCACGATCACCGCCATGAACTCGGGCCGAGGGTTGCGAGCGGCGGGATTCGCGGCCACTTTCGCCCGCAGGCGATTGAGCGCCGCCGCTCCTTCCTCAACTTTGCTGTCGCCCAGCTTTACCTCGAAGCCAGCCCACCTTCCGTCGCGCAGCTCGATAATGGCATCCACTTCCAGTCCGTCGGAATCGCGGTAATAGCGCAGCGGGTCTGCGGGAGCGTGCGGCAGGGCCGAAGCGTACACTGCCAGATCGTGCATGCAAAGCGCCTCGAACAGCATGCCGAAAAGCTGCCCGTCCGACACCAGCCTCTGCGGATCAACGTGCAGCAGGTTCGCCGCCAGCGACGGATCGGCGAAGTAGCGCTTCGGCTTGGTGCGCAGCCGGCTTTTCGACCGGATGGGCGCGTCCCACCCCGCAACGCTCTCGATCACGTAGAGCGCCTCGAGCGCGGCGATATGCTCTGTGGCTTTTTTCTCGACAGTGGCCTTCGACAGCTCGTCGGAAAAAGCGTCCGCGCCGATGGTCGCCAGCTTCGCGGCCGTCCCCAGGTTGCGTGCGAGCGACCGGGCGACTCTGCGCGATTCGTTTCCGTCAAGGCCTCGTCGCGGAATGCTGGTCTCAAAGATGGCGTCGAAATACGAGTCGAGGTAGCGCGAAGCTTTGCTGAAATCCGCATTGCGCAAGGCAGGCCAGCCGCCTCGGCATATGGTTTCCGCAAGCGGGGCGAGGCGCTGTTGCACAAGCGCTGGCTCGAACCGCCCGTCGAACAGTCCCGCAAGGGAAACCGACGCGGAAGATTCCCCTGTTTCGGCAAGCGACATCGTGCGCATGCGGAGCTTCGCTATCCGCCCCGCGCCGCTGTGGCTCACGAGGTGCTTGCTGGGCGACGAGGATCCCGTGAGGATGAAGCTCCCGGCCCCGCCCTCCGAGCTGTCAACGGCATCGCGCACGGCATCCCAGATGGGAGGCACGTCCTGCCATTCGTCAACCACATGGGGCCTGGCGCCGACAAGCGCGACCGCAGGGTCGGCCTCGACCGCCTGCCTGACGTTGGCGCGCCCCACCCGGGTCACGCTCTCCCCGAACGAGAGGGACGTCCACGTCTTTCCGCACCACATGGTGCCCGCCACCTCGACGGCTGAGAACGTGTCCAGCAGTTCGGACAGCACGCTGTCGCACACCCTCGGCAGATATCCTTCCGGCTTGAGCGCTCCCTGCTTCATGAACGGGCCTTTCGTAAAGCGATCCGATTTTAGAGGCAAATTAAATCCGGTTTCAGAGTATAAATGAATCCGATTTTAGAGGCAAATTGAATCCGGCGAAGGAGAAGGCAATCCGAAGTGCAAAAAACCGGGCACTTAGTCTGTCATAGACGGGCCGCGATTGGCGCGAGGGGCGTGATCGTGGCCCACACGACGTTTTCCGAAAGGGCGAAAATCGGCTCGCACTGGTCACTCCGAAAGCCGTCTCCGAGACGACCTCGGTGGCAATGCGGCCTTCGTCGCACATGACGGCTCACAGCGCTTCGTTCGGTATTTTGCACCCTCTCCGTTCAGGAAAATATACCCTTCCTGTTCGGTGTTTTGCACCTTACGCAAAGCGGGGGTTAATTGCTACGGTCTGAGGCAGGCGAGCGGAACGACGTACACCCCGTCGTCTCGTCTGTAGGCGTATTTCCCTCCGGTCAGCACGGCTTTGAAAGAAGGGGCGGGGGTTTTCGTCGTGTCGATCTTCGCGGCCATCTTCTTCAGATGAGCCGCAGCCTCTTCGATCCTAGCCTCTCCACCCAGTTTGACTTCGATTGCGCCCCAAGCCCCGTCGTCTCTTTTAGCGATCGCATCGACCTCGAGCCCGGTTTTGTCCCGGTAGTGGGCCACTTCGCCGCCGACGCTGTCCAAGTAGATGCGGAGATCCCGCACGCACAAAGACTCGAACAAAAATCCCATGGTGGAAAGGTCGCCAAGAAGGCTGTCGTCGTTGGCGCGAAGGGCGGCTGCGGCAAGCGATGGGTCGGTGAAGTGCCATGTGGAAGACGTGCGGAGGGGTGTTTTCGAGCGCAGCGTGGGCGCCCAGGCCGGAGCGTCCTCGATGACGAACAGCTTTTTCAGGGAGTTTATGTAGGAGGCTACTGTTTTCTCGGTCATGGAGATCCCGTCGCCGGACATGTCCCGGGCTATCGTCGCCAAAGACGCCTCTTGGGCCGAGCAGCGCGCGAGCGAGCGCAGCAGCGCTCGGGCCTTCGCGGCATTTCTTTCGATTCCGCTCGCCTCCGATATGTCGCTCTCGATGATGGCCTCGAGGTAATCGCGCGCCCAGCTCGTTGGGTCGGACCCTTTCTTCACCACCGCTTCGGGCCAGCCTCCTCGGCAGATGTAGCGGGCGATGTCCTCGACATCCATCGGGGAGACGCCGCCTATATCCTCGTCCCTGAAAAGGGCGTCCAGGGACACCTCTCCGGTGGACTCCCTTGATTCGTAGAGCGACATCGAGCGCATGGTCAAACGGGCTATCCTTCCCGTGCCGGTGTGCTTGATACGTTCGGGATCCACCGGCGTCGCCGATCCCGTGAGGAGGAACTGGCCGCTTTCGCCTTTGCTTTTGTCGATGGCGCTCACGACCGCGTCCCAAAGCACGGGGGCGACCTGCCACTCGTCGATGAGTCGGGGTTGGGCGCCGCGCAAAAGGATCGAGGGCTTTGTTTGGGCGAGCTCCATATTCTGCTCATATTCGTCCGGGTCGCGCAGATACAGGGCGCTTTTGGCCAGCTGTTCGCATGTGCTGGTTTTTCCCGTCCATTTCGGGCCCCGGATAAGGACTGCTCCGGTATAGGAGAGCTTGTCCTTCAACGCGCTGTCGATGATGCGGGGGAGGTATTCGTATGCCATGGCAACTCCTTTGCTGCGGTGTACTATACCATGAATTTCCTAATTTGGCTCGATTTCACTTCCTAATTTGGCCCAATTCCGTTTCCTTATTTGGCCCGACTTGGTTGTTTTGATGGTCGCAGCAGGCTCGGCACGGTTGCCGCCGTTCGTCGTGTGAGGGCGAGCGGGCCGTTCGCGGGAATTCTCGTTTGCGTGTTGCCGTTTTGTTGCACAACCCCCTTTATCATGAGTCTGGTTTTTGCATGCGCGCGATGTCGGAGGAGATAATGAAGCGATTGGGAAACAGAGCGCTCGGGGCGCTTTTGGCGTGCTCGCTCGTGCCGGTGCCGGCGGGCGCGGCATGGGCCGACGAGCCGGCTGCGGGCACCGGTTCAGGCGGTGCGACCAGTGCTGCAGCGACGCAACTGGCGCTTGAGCCGGGAACCTATGTGGAGCACGAGGCCATCGCGTACGTGGTGGATGGCGGCGTGCGGCTGTTCTCGTTTAACGGAGGAGCGCTTGAAAGCGCTCAAAATTTGATGGACATCGAGGCGGATGCGGCCGCCGAGGCGCTTGGCGACGATGCCGATGCGCCCGAGGCCGCGGCCTTTGCGCGCTCACTTTCGGCGAACGGGGAGGCTGAGGCTGCGGCTGGCTGCCTTGTGCTTGTGCGCGACGAGGCCAAGACGACCGAGCAGCTCATCGCCGAGCTTGAAGCCGACCCGCGCGTGGTGTTCGCCGAGCCGAACGCCGTGGTGGAGACGGGCGATGCCGATAAGGAGGCGCCGCAGGCCGCGCTTGCGGACGAAGCGCTCATCAAGGAGTGGGTGACCGAGGCTGATGCGGCTGGCGGGTCGGATGCGGTTGGCGGGTCGGATGCGGTTGGCGGGTCGGATGCGGCTGATACGACCGGTGCGACCGAATCGGCCACGAACGGCGCGCCCGAAAGCGCCGATGGCGACGCGTCGCAGGGCGGTGACGCGGGTGCGGGCGACGCGCTCAAGGGTGCCGCCGGCTCGAACGACGCGGAGGGCGCAAGCGCGAACGGCGGCAACGCCTCCGACCCCGATGCGGCCGAGCCGCGCGCCGGCGAACCTGCCGAGGTCGTGTGGGGCGAAGACGATGAAGGCCCGGCATCTGACCTTGACGCTTTCCTCTGGGGTTTCAACAACGACGGCCGCATGGGCGGCATCGCGGCTGGCCAGGCGTCCGGCGCGGTTGACATGGGTTGGGGCGCATGGCTTGACAAAGCCGAAGCTGCCTCGCTTTCAGAGGTCATCGTGGCCGTCATCGACTCGGGCGTGGACGCCTCGAACCCCGACCTTGCGCCGGTCATGTGGAAAGACGGCCTGACCTCCGGCATCGTGTCCACCGGCAAGGAGGATCAATACGGTTTCGCAGCGGCTGCCGACCAAACGGCGGGCATCACCTCCACCACTGGCATTACCAGCTATCACGGCACGCACGTGGCGGGCACCATCGGCGCGGCGTGGGGCGATGAGGGCGTCTCCGGCCTTGCGCCCAACGCGCGCATCATGGCGGTGCGCCACAACGACACGCTTGCCGGCATGCTGGAATGCTTCGACTACGTGAGCCGCGCGTGCGACGCGGGCGTGAACGTGCAGGTGTCCAACAACTCGTGGGGCTTTGGCCAGGGCATGTGGCGCTCCATCGACCTTGCGGTGACCGAGATCGGGCGGCAGGGCGTGGTGAGCGTGTTCGCGTCCGGCAACTCCGCGTTCGACAACGACGCGGCGGCCAGCACGGCCACCACGCTGGCCGACAACCCTTACGCCATCGTGGTGAACGCGGTGGATCCCACAGGGGAGGGCACCACGTTCACGCAGTACGGCGAAACCACCACCGACGTGATGGCTCCCGGCTCGGGCATCCTGTCCACGTGGGCCACCGGCAAGGCGAACGCGGAGGGCGGAGCCGGCGGGCCGAACTACCTTGGCGAAGAGGATGACGATGCCGTGCTGTACGAGAGCTTCGATGACGAGAGCCATGCGAGCGCTTTCGGGGAGGGGCAGACGGGCGCGGCAAGTTCCGAGGGCGGCAATGCTGATGTCGCGCACGGCACCTACCTTTCGTTCTCCGCGAAAGAAGGCGCCTCCTCCCTCTTGGTGCGCGAGGGCGGCAAGCGCTTCGACGGAAACGCTGCGCTTGAGCTGAGCTACGATCCTGTTTCCGGCGACAGCCCGTTCAACGTGGTGGCGAGCGATCCCATCGATCTTTCCGGCGTGGATAAAAAGCCCCGTTATCTGAGCATTCGCACCACGGCGACCTCCGATGCCACGGATTCAACTGTGCTCGGTCAAGTTGCCGTTTTGGTGAAGCAGACCGACAACCCTGTGACGAGCGATCCGCGCGGCAAGATGCTCACTCCTGTGGCCGGCTCCTCGTTCGGCATCGGCGGCGATTCGTGGTCTGGCTTCACAGTGGAATTTCCCGAAGATGTCGACTGGAAGAACTTCCACTTGGAGACAGTTCGTTGACTGTACTGTCTAAATTGCTTCCGAAACCTGCAGGTCAGAGGTACCGTCAACAAGCTGAAGCCGAGGGCTCTCCTGCTGCTGGTACGAATCTGGTACGAATCGTTCGCCGGTTTGTACCGCCCCTCTGAGAACCTCGTAGGAGCGTCGCGAGGGACGCGAGTGGCGGACCTTGCAGATCTTCCCCGCGGGTGCTCCCTCCGCCTGTCTCGTCATGAACTCCTCCTCCGCCCCGACGCTCAGGAAGGCGTCCTCCACGACGTCCGCCGCCTCGCGTTTCTGGTCCATGTTGACGTGCGTGTAGATGTCCATGGTGATCTGCGCGTTGGCGTGCCCGGCGAGCTCCTGCATGACCTTGGGGTGAACCCCCTGCTCGGCGAGCATCGAGAGGTACGAGTGCCGCAGCTCGTGGAGGCACCAGCCATCGAGGCCGAATGCCGCGCGGTCGCGCTTCCACCACTTGCCGAGCGTATCGGGATTGGCTCGCTGGGCGTAGAAGTCGAGGACGACGGGCGTGTCCTCGTCCTGCTCCGCGTAGCCGGTCCGGTGGTGCCGGTTCACGTAGTTCCTGGTCTTGAAGTACTCCCTCTGGGCCGCCTTCCGGCGCAGCAGCGCCTCGCAGACGAACTCGGGCATGGGAAGGCGCCTCGTCCCGGCGCGCGTCTTGGTCTCCTTGAGGTTGCGGAAGCAGTCGAAGCTATGGCTCACGGTGAGGACGCGGTTGTCGAAGTCGACGTCGCGCCAGGACAGCGCGCAGATCTCGCCTCGCCTGAGGCCCATGGTGATGGCGAGGAAGTACGCGATGTCGCACGAGGTCTCGACCTCCAGCTGGTCGATGAGGGAGCGCATACGCGCGGAGGTGAGGGCCCGCCGCTCCTTGGTGTCGTTCGCCGGGGTCGCCACCCTGTCGAGGGGGTTCCTGACGATGGTCTCCTCGTTCACCAGGTGCTTGAAGAACAGGTTCAGCATCTTGTGGAGGCGGTTGAGGTAGGCGCCGCTCGACGGCTTCCCGGAGAGCGTGTCGCCCTGCCGCATGGCGAGGTACATGTCCTCTATCATCTCGGGGGTGATGCTCGCCACGTCGGCCTTCCCGATGTGGCGCGAGATCGCCTTGAACTGGACCCGGTAGCGCTTGTTGGTGTTCTGGGTGAACTCCCCGGACTGCTCGCGCCTGTCCATGAAGTCCGCAGCACACTCCTCGAAGGTGGTGCCGGTGCGCTTCCAGACCTTGTCGTCCTCGATCTCCTCGATGAAGTCACGCAGGGCCTTCTTGGCCTGGGTGTAGTTCATGTCGCTCACGCGACGCGTACGGGTCTTGTACTTGCCCGTGCGCGGGTCGAGCCCCACGGGGACGCGCAGCTGCCACTTGCGGCACTTGCTCTTGGGCTTGTCCTTCTCGAGCTGGACGATGGTGCCCTCTCCTGTGACCTTGGCCATGGCTCACGCCCCCTTCCTGCGGACGGGGCGGCCCTCCGCGACCCAGCGGCGGACGCGCGCCGCGATGTCCCTGCAGAAGAGCTCCTGGCTCGCGTCGAGTGCTCTCCTGCCCTCGGTGTGGTCGGGCTCCTCCGGCCTCCTGTCGCGGCTCTCGATCTCGATGCCCATGCGATCACCTCCTCCCCTGGGGACGGGGGCCGTCTGCCTCGGACTGCTCCACGAAGTCGAGGTAGCTGTCCACGAGGGCGCGGCCGGCGCCGGAGAGGGCGTCGTAGCGGGACTGGACGGGGTGCTCGTCGGGGGCGTCGATGTCCTCGCGGCCGACGACGAGGTCGATGGAGCAGCCGAGGCGGTCGGCGATGGCCCATGCCGCCGAGAGCGGCACGGCCATGCCCGGGCCCTCGGGCTGGCGCTCGTAGCGCGAGTAGGTGGACGCGGGGATGCCGAGCTCCGCAGCGAAGTCCCTGGCGCTGCGGTAACCCGCCTCGCGGCGGAGGCGCTGCAGCGTCCTCTTCCCGCTGATGGGAGGGGCCGCCTTTGTGGAAGTGTCACGTGGTGGCATATAATGTCACCGTCCTCTCTAGTTGGCTCTGGACTGGACAACAGGGCCCACGGGAGCTGCAACTCCCATGGGCCCGCCCTCTTTCTACGGCCTTCCCGCGTCGCCCCCCTTCCGGCCGCCTCTTCCGTCGAACTCTATGAACACACGTCTCCCGCCCTCGAGGGACGGGTGGTACGACATGCCGGCGCCCCCGGAACCTACCTGCCCGTGCGAGCGGTCGTACGCCTGCATAATCCGCGCGATGTTCTGCTCGTCGAGGATTCTGCTCGCCTTTGTGGAGACCCTGCCCCGGCGCTCCTCCGCGCGCCTGGTGACGAACTCCTCGAACCCCTCGCGGCGCTCCTCACGGGTACCGAAGGCGATGAGGTCGTCGAGCTCGCCGCGCCCGTCGAGCTCCTGCTGCCACAGACGCTCGTAGCGCCACGCGAGCTCGTCGAAGCGGCGGTCGGCCTCCGCCTCCTCGCGCTGGCGCCTGAGGCCGTCCTGGTGGAGCAGGAAGGAGAGGAACTGGTCGAGGGCGAGCTTGGACTCCTCGGAGAGGGAGTCGTACTCCTCCTGGACGTCTCCGCGCAGGGCGCGCACGTCCACCTCCTCGCGGCCGACGATGACGTCGATGGGCACGCGGAACCAGTCCGCGAGCTGCCACGCCGCGCCCATGGGGATCTTGTCGGGGTTGCTCTCGTAGCGCGCGTAGGTGGACGCCGGGATCTCCACGGCCTCCGCGAACTCCGCCGATGTCTTGAACCCCGCCGCCTTCCTGAGCTCCAGAAGAGCGCTCGCCATCTGCCATACCTCCCGAGTTGTGTGCGTTCTGTGGCGGTGCGTTGCCCCACCTGACTGGAAGGGCGCAACACTATGCAACAGAAGATAGCACTCAGCGACAATCTGAACAACCGAACAACACAATTCTACACCAAATAGCGCTAACAATCTCACGCTATGAGAATTGCTGTGATATTCTACGGCTGCGCGGGGAGGCGGCGGCCCACCACGTGGCACCGCCGCGCCGCGCGCCCGGTCCAGAGCCAACCGAGGAGACAGAGGGGAAGGCGAGAGAAGCGATGAAGGCGAGGTTCGAGGACGTGCCGCTGTTCATGACGCCGAGCGAGCTCGCGCAGGTGACGGGCGAGCACGTGGGGTCGATCAGGAGGGGCATCATCGAGGGCAGGATCCCGGCCGACAAGGTGAACGGGCGCTGGCGCATCTGCCGCGACGTGGTGTTCCCGAACGCGAGCAGGGGGACGTCGTATGACGGTGGGAAGAGGGAGTAGGCGCGCCGCCCCGCGAGAGCGGACGGGCGCGGTTGCCGCCGCGCCCGCCCAGTGCGAATCCCTGGCCGGAATCGCGGGGCACAGTGTAGCGCATGCGCGCGGAGTTTCCGAGGGGGTGCGCTCCCATGGCTGACCTGAGTGGCGTGCCGGCGGAGCTGCGCCGCGAGCCGCGCTGGGTGTGCTGGCGGCGCGAGGAGCGCAACGGCAAGACGACGAAGCTTCCGGTGTGCGCGGCGAACGGGCGCATGGCCAAGAGCACCGACCCGGCGACCTGGGCGACCTTCGAGGAGGCGGTGGCGGCCGTCGGCCGCTGGCGCTGCGACGGCGTGGGTTTCGTCTTCGGGCCCGACCGCGCCTACACCGGGCTCGACCTCGACCACGTGATCGAGGGTGGCGTGCTCGACCCAGCGTACCGCTGGGTGGTCGAGGAGGCCGGCACCTACACGGAGGTCTCGCCGTCCGGCGACGGGCTGCACCTGATCTTCCGGGGCGCGAAGCCCGACTGGGCCCAGCGCTCGCGCAAGGGGCAGCCCGGCGGGCGCGTGGTGGAGATGTACGACCACGACCGCTACTTCACGGTGACGGGGAACGTGTTCGAGGGGCGCGGGACGCTGGGGTCCAACCCCGAGGTCGTCGAGAAGGCGTACCGGACGTGGATCGAGCCGGGGCGGGCAGCCGCGCAGCCGACGCTTTCGGCGGCATCGGGCGCGGGCGCCGACGTGGACGACGAGGCGCTGCTCGAGCGCATGTACGCCTCCCGCAGCGGCGACGCGATCCGCGCACTCATGGCCGGCGACTGCTCGGCGCAGGGCGGCGACCGCTCGGCCGCCGACATGGCGCTGTGCAGCCACCTCGCGTTCTGGTGCGCGGGCGACGCCTCCCGCATGGACCGGATCTTCCGCAGGAGCGGCCTCATGCGCGACAAGTGGGACAGCAGGCGCGGCGGCACCACCTACGGCGCGCAGACGATAGAGCGCGCCATCGAGGGATGCACGGAGTTCTACCGGCCGAGGGAGCGGCGGGCCGACCGTCCTTCTCGCCCCGCGCGCACCTCTCGCGCCAATGACAAGAACATGTGTTCGACCGCTGCGCCGGGCACGGACGGAGGGGGCTCCCCCGACGAGGAGGCGCCGGACTTCGAGACGGCGCCGTCGGTGGAGGGGTGGTTCGTGGACGCGCGCGGGCGGCTGTGGGTGCGCGGGCGAGACGGCGAGCTGGCGCGCTCGGTGACCTCGACGGCGCCCTGGGTGGCTGCCGACCTCGTGGACGTGGATACCGGCGACGTGCGCGCCCTCGTGCGCGTGACGGTCCCCGGCGGCACCCGCGAGCGGGCGCTCGACCGTGAGGTGCTGCTCAACCAGAGCAAGGTGATCGGCGCGCTCGCGCCGCTGGGGGCGAACGTGTCGTCCGCCAACGCCAAGGACGTCGTGCGCTACCTGACCGACGTGGAGCGCCGCTACGGCTGGGCGCGGCCCCGCGCGCGAAGCGTGGTGCACCTGGGGTGGGCAGACGGTCCGCTCTCGGCCTTCATGCCCTACGACCTGGGCGAGGGCGGCGTGCGCTTCGACCCCAGCCCGGACGAGGCGGTGAAGGCGCGCCCCTTCATGGAGCCCGCGGGCACGCTCGCGGAGTGGGTGGAGGGCGTGGCGCCGGCGCGCGCCGCGTCGATGGCGTTCCGCTGCGTCCTGGCGGCGAGCTTCGCCTCCCCGCTGGTGTCGCTTCTGGGCGTGCAGACCTTCATCGTCTACCTCTGGGGGCGCTCGCGCTCCGGCAAGACGCCGACCTTGAAGGCGGCGGGCAGCGTGTGGGGCGACCCCACCGAGGGGGCGGACAGCTACTTCCGCACCTTCGCGGACACGCCCAAGAGCATCGTGCGCGCGGCGGCCCTGTTGCACGACATACCCGTGATCATCGACGAGCTGCAGAGCAAGGGCGCCGTGGGCGGCCAGGCGGGCAAGCGCCAGGTCGTGGAGGACCTGCTCTACTCGCTCTCGCTCGGGCACGAGCGCGGGGCGCTCAACAGCGACCGCACGATGATGCGGGCGGGCTCGTGGCGCTGCCTCACGATAGCCACGGGCGAGATCCCCATCGTGGGGTCATCGACGCAGCAGGGCGCGGCGAACCGCACCCTCGAGCTCTGCGCGGAGCCCTTCGAGGACGTGCGCGCCGCCCAGGCGATGCACCACCTCGTCTCCGCGCAGCACGGCACCGCCGGGCGCGCCTACGTGGCCGCGCTTCGGCGAAACGACGCCGCCTTCTACGCGGGGCAGTTCTCATCCGTTCGCGACGCCGTGTGCGCCGCCGCCGGCGGGCACCCGCAGGCCGACAACGTGGCGCTGCTCGCGCTCGCGGACGCCCTCGCGCAGTTCTACGTGTTCGCGCCGGGCAGCGACTGGGCGGCGTGCCTGGAGGGCGCGATGCTGATGGCGCGCTGGGCGCTCGTGAACGCCACGGGCGCCGACGGCGGCGACACCGACGTGAAGGCGATCCAGTTCGTGGCCGAGTGGCTGGTGCGCAACCGCCTGCACTTCGAGAGCTCGGCGGAGATGGACCGGCTCGAGCGATGGGGGTCGGTGGAGCAGTACCGGGACCGCCCGGGCTTCTGCTGGTGGGTCTTCTCGTCCGTGCTCGACCAGGCGCTCGGGGGCGCCAACTTCGACCGGCAGAAGACGCTCAGGCGCATGGCCGACGAGGGCGTGCTGCTGCCCGGCTCCGGGCGCGGGTTCACGCGGCAGAAGCGCTTCGGCGACTCGCGGGTGTACTGCGTGTGCGTGGACAACGCGGCGCTGGAGGCCATGCTCGAGCGCTCGGCGGGCGCGCCGCCTGCGGTGGCGCCGTCTCAAGGGGGCGGGCCATGCTGAGACACGGGTCGAGACGCCCCTGGCGGCTGGTGAGGGTGCGCGTCCCCTCCTCCCGTCTCAACGTCTTGACGGGGACGAGACATGGGGGGACGTCGCGCGCGGGCGGGCGCGGGCGCGCGCACGCGCGGGCGGGGACCTCGGGTCCTATTTCCGTCGAGACGTTGAGACGGGCGGCATTCGCGCTGGTGGCGGGGCTGCTCTCCGTCTTGCCCGGGGGCGAGACGGCGGCGGGCGGGCA
This sequence comes from Rubneribacter sp., assembly GCF_965361815.1. NCBI lineage: Bacteria > Bacillati > Actinomycetota > Coriobacteriia > Eggerthellales > Eggerthellaceae > Rubneribacter > Rubneribacter sp. The sequence goes on along the minus strand of NZ_CBDTNW010000055.1, from coordinate 563 downwards.
CGTGAGACGCGGAGGGAGGTGCGCGCGGTGAGCTGGTGGACGGAGGAGCAGGACGACGTCCTGCGCGAGGTGAGCTTCCGGGGCGCGGCGTTCGCGGCCGCCGAGATCGAGCGGAGATGCGGCGTCGCCCACTCCGTGCGGGCGGTGGAGATGCGCGCGTCGCGGATCCACTGCTCGCTGGCGATCCAGACGGTATGCCCTCAGTGCGGCGCGGTGGGCGTGAAGATCAACCGGCAGACCGGGATGTGCCCGCTCTGCACCGAGCGCTACCACCTGGAGCAGGAGCGCGCCTTCAACGAGCAGCTCGAGTGCGAGCGGGTACGCGCGGAGGAGTCCGCCGAGCTCGCGGAGGTGCGGCGCGAGCGGGACATGATGCGGCAGCGCAACAGCCGCCTGTGCAGGAAGTACGGGCTCAAGGGGCGGCGGGAGCGGAAGAAGTAAGGCTGGACGGGTAAAATGGCCTTGATCGCGGCGCGCTGTTTGACTCACCTGCGAGACATGCAGGCGCCACGTCTGAAGCTCCCCCTCGGGGTGCCTGAGGCGCGTGAGAACGCAACAGGGGC
>NZ_CBDTNW010000054.1:0-56657 GCF_965361815.1 Rubneribacter sp. | reverse complement strand
CTGTTCTCGTCGGGAAAGCACCAGGTCGGCGGTTCTGCGGCAACGACGGGGAAGGCGCGCGGGCGGCCAGACCTTCCGACTTCGGTGAATTCTCGCCGCGCGGGCGCGCTCTCCCTGTTGAACCAAGATTGACGCGGCCCCGCCGGAGGCGCCCCCGGCGGGTCCGTGCCAATCTTGGTCTAACAGGGAGAAGCCCCTCCCTCTGCCAAACTACCGCTGACGAGGCCCCGTCCACCGAACCCCAGGCCGCCTGATCGGGCACCTCGGAGGGTCCCGCCCAACGCGCCCAACGGACAGACCCTCCGAGATGCCTGCGAGACTTCGCGCAGCAAGGCGTCCCGACTCATGTCAACGGCGATCCAGCAGAGGGAACCCTTGCCGATACGCTCACATGCAACAAGCGCTCGCAGTCCCAAACGTTTTGCATCCCAAGCACCCCGGCCAGCTTGTCCGCGACCTACCAGGCTCTTAGCGATCTGCCGCTCAGCAGCAAATCGAAAAGCGGCAAAAGCTTTACAACGGTCTTGTTCAAGAGTATTTTGGGTGAACCACGCCGAGCATCGTTGCGCACAGAGGCAGGCGACCCAATGCCGCCAAACCGCCCAGGAGGCCAGCATGACCGAACGGACAGCTCGCGAAATAGACTTCAGCGTCTTTCTCATCCACCGCGTTGCCGAAAGCTGGCAAAAAACTCCTTCGGAAACGTTTCGCCTGCTCGATGATGCGAATATCGTCTCCGAATACATCGTGCCGTTCTACGACGTGCTGCACACGTTAGGAGAAGAATACCTGGTTGCCGATATAACCAGCCTCGCCGAAAAGAGAGGTGTGGTCATATGAGGCTCAACTGAAAATTGCAAGAATGCACCAAGAGAACCGGCCTGCAAGTTTTTGAATGCAGGCCGGTTTCTTTGCGTGTAGTGCGTACGATGCGTGCGCTTACTTCGCGACGATGTTCACCAGGCGGCCGGGGACCACGACGACCTTCTTCACGTCCTTGCCGGCAAGTGCGGCCTCCACGGCGGCAAGGCCCGCAGCCCTCACGTCGTCCTCGGCGGCATCGGCGGCCACGGTGATGCGCGCCTTCACCTTGCCGTTCACCTGCACTGCCAGCTCCACCTCGTCGGCTTTGGCCTGCTCGGGGTCAAACTCGGGCCACGGCTGCACATGCACCGAATCCTCGTGGCCCAACACGCCCTGCCACAGCTCCTCGGCCCAGTGCGGCGCGATGGGCGCCAGCAGCTTCACGATGGTTTCGGCCAAATCGATGTCGAACGCCTGCGCGTGATCGCACGAGCGACGAGCGGCAAGCGGCACCGTGCGCAGGTATTCGCTTGTCGCGTTGCACAGCTCCATGATGGCGGCGATGGCCGTGTTGAAGTTGTTGCGGTCGAAGTCGTCAACCACCTTGCCCACCACGCGATGGCGCTCGCGCAGCGCCGCTTTCGACGCTTTGTGCGCCGCTTCCACGGAGGACTCGGCACCCGCGAACAGCGTGTCCTCGTCGGCTGCGCCCGCGAGGTCGCACACGATGCGCCACGCGCGGTTCATGAACTTATAGATGCCAGCCAGGCCACCCTCGTCCCACAGGAGATCCTTGTCGGGCGGGGCCATGAACAGGATGTAGGCGCGCACGGCGTCGGCGCCGTATTCGGCGATCATGTCCTCGGGCGCAATGACGTTGCCTTTCGACTTGCTCATCGTCTCGCCGTGCTCGTCTTTCACCATGCCCTGGCACAGCAGGTTCGCAAACGGCTCGTCCACGTCAAGCATCCCCATGTCGCGCAGCACCTTCGTGAAGAAGCGGCTGTACAACAGATGCAGGATGGCGTGCTCGATGCCACCGATGTACTGGTCAACCGGCATCCAGCGGTTCGCCTTCTCGGGCGCGAACGGCGCAGCGTCGTTATGCGGGTCGGTGTAGCGCAGGTAATACCAGCTGGAGCACGTGAACGTGTCCATGGTGTCCGTCTCGCGCCGCGCGGGGCCGCCGCATTGCGGGCACGTGCACTGCGCGAACGCCTTGTGCGTGGCAAGCGTCTCGCCCGCCGCGAGGTCGATGTCCTCCGGCAGCCGCACCGGCAGGTCCTCCTCCGGCACGGGCACCAGGCCGCATTCCGGGCAGTGGATGGCCGGGATGGGGTTGCCCCAGTAACGCTGGCGGCTGATGAGCCAATCGCGCAGACGGAACTCCACCTTCTTGCGGCCCTTGCCCGCAGCCTCCAAGTCGGCGATGATGGCGTCCACGGCCGGGCTGTGCTTGCCGCCCACAAGGCCGGTGTACTTGCCGGACTGCACCAGCACGCCTTCCGCATCGTAGGCGCGATCCCAGTCCACACTTGTCACGCGGCGCTCCTGCACGCCGTCAAGCTGCGGAAACAGCGGGTCGTCCTCACTCAAGATGATGGGGACGATGGGCAGGTCGTACTTGCGAGCGAACTCGAAGTCGCGCTGGTCGCCGCACGGCACGGCCATGACCGCGCCGGTGCCGTAGTCGCTCACGATGTAGTCGGCCACCCACACGGGCACCTTCTCGCCGTTCACGGGGTTGATCATGTAGCGCCCGGTGAACGCGCCGTGCTTCTCGCGGTCGCCCTGCGCACGCTCAACGGCGCTCACTTTGGCGGCCTGCTCCACCACCTCGCGCACGGCGGCCTCGTGCTCGGTGCCGGCCACCAGCTCCATGAGGCCCGGGTACTCCGGCGCCAGCAGGAAGAACGAGCAGCCGAAGAGGGTATCGGGGCGCGTGGTGAACACAGTAATGACTTGTTCCTCTGTCACAGGTTCGCCGGGAACGTCAGCGAGGGTTTCTGTGGTGCCGGAGATTGCGGGACTGGCGGAGGCGTGGCGTACTTCGGTACGCGAGCCTTCGTCAGCACCGCAAGATTCGGTGCCACAGGAAGCCGCAGCGTCGGCAGGTTCCGCTTGCTGACAAGCAAGCGGAACCAAGGTGAAGTCCACTTCCGCGCCCTCGCTGCGGCCGATCCAGTTCGCCTGCATCTGCTTGACGCGCTCGGGCCAGCCGTCCAGCTGGTCCAGGTCGTCCAACAGCTCTTGGGCGTAGTCGGTGATCTTGAAGTACCACTGCGTGAGGTCGCGCTTCTCCACCTCGCCGTGACAGCGCCAGCACTCGCCTTCGGTCACCTGCTCGTTCGCCAGCACGGTCTGGCAGTTCGGGCACCAGTTCACCGGACTGTTGCGGCGCTCAACCAGCCCGCGCTTCCAAAACTGCAGGAAGATCCACTGGCCCCAGCGGTAGTATTCGGGGTCGCACGCCACCACGGTGCGGTCCCAGTCGTAGGAAAAGCCCATGCGCTTGAAGCTGGCCTTCTGCGTGTCGATGTTGGCGTAGGTCCATTTCGCCGGGTGGCTGTTGTGCTTGATGGCCGCGTTCTCGGCGGGCAGGCCGAACGCGTCCCAGCCCATGGGGTGCAGCACGTCGAAGCCGCGCATCTTCGAATAGCGCGCGATGACGTCGCCGATGGTGTAGTTGCGCACGTGGCCCATGTGGATGTCGCCCGAGGGGTACGGGAACATCTCCAGCACGTAGCGCTTCGGCTTGGAGGCGTCCTCGGCCACCTTGTACAGGTCGGCGTCCGCCCACGCCTGTTGCCAGCGGGGCTCTATCTCGTGCGGATTGTACGGTTTCATGGTCATGGTCTGTCCTCGTCAGGTTGGCGCCCTCCCGCCCGCGTCCGCGCAGGGGGCACGATTCGCGAATGCTCCTATTATAGTGATTGCGCGCGCAAAGCGAAGCGTCAAAACGCGACCGCCCGCACAGCGATCGGGCAGCGCGAAGCGATGCGTCAAAGCTCCATCTCGCACACGCAGTTCACGCCCATGCGCTCGCAGAGGACGGCGAGCTTCCTGTCGGCGGTGAACAGGGTTGCCACGTTGCGCCGAGCAAGCGTGACGTAGAGCAGGTCGTACACCGGGTGGCCCTGCCGCGCCGCCTCGGCGAACGACTCCGCAGCGTTCTTTTCAAGGGGGACGAATTCGTCAACGAGGCCGAGCGCCTTTTCGATCAGGACTTCCGCTTCGTCAACGGACATCATCTTCGCCCGCACGTAACGCCAAAACGCATTGCGCACCTCAGCCCTGAACAAATCAGAGGCGATGGCGGGTTCCCCTTCCATCATGAGCATGCGATATGCGCTTCCGCGAACGGTCCCCCGCGCGATCTCAACCGCCGCGCTGCAATCGAGCACGATCATCGGATGTGCCTCAATTCGGGAACGATGCGGTCGTCATGCTCCTCGCGCATCTGACGCACGATCTCTGCCGGCTCGGGAAAATCATCGGGAATCTCGATCTTCGGCAACGCATCGATCTCCGCGAAGATCCGCTTCCGCCGCTCGATGCGTTGCTCACGCTCCTCCTCTTCGGCATATCGCCGCGCACCGTGCCCCTCGCAACCGGTTTGGTTGACAGGCAGCACCTTCCATCCGGTACGTCCTCCTAGCTGGCGATACGCGCGCAGGTACTCGCGCAGCACATGGACGGTTTGCTGGGAGATGCTGCGATCCTGAGCTGCCGCGCATTCGCGCAACTGGTCGTACAAGTCGCTCGGGAAATCCTTCACCTGCAACGCGGGCATGTCTTCCTCCTATTAGCATCCAAATTTCATGCTGATAGCATGATACCATACTCGCATGCCCGAAAGAAGTCACCTTTGCACGAACACCAGCGTGTCGGCGTTCGAGCGCTCCTCGTTGTACGCGTAGCCGCCCACGTCGAACGCGCGCAGGTCGTCGACGCGCTCGATACCGCGTTCGGCGCACCAGCGCACCATGGAGCCGCGCGCGGCTTTCGCGGCGGTGGCGCGCTGCACGAAACGACCGTGCCCGTCGATGCCGCCGAACAGGCAGGTGGCCACGCGAATGCCCGCGCGCTCGGCGTAGGGCACGACCGCCTTCGCGTACTCCACCGACGCCAGGTTCACGATGAGGTCCGTCTCCACCGCGAGCGCTCGCAGCAACGTGTCGCCCCAGAACCCGTACAGGTCGCGCGCGCCGCCCACCGCCAGCTTGGCCTGCATTTCAAGACGGTATGGCACCACGCCGTCGAAAGGCCGCAGCACGCCGTAGAAGCCCGACAGGATGCGCAGGCGCTCTTGCAGGTAATCCAGCTGATCGGCCGTCATCACGCCCGGTGCCAGGTGCCGGTACTGGATGCCCTCGTACGCAAGCGCCGCCGGCGTGAGCGCGGCCGCGTCGCCACGCACGTCCATCGTGCGGAAGCGCTCGAAGTTGAGCTCGGCCAGCGCGTCGCTGCACCGCCAGAGCGCCTTCGCCTCCTCGTAGGAGAGCGCCCGCACCGCGTCGGCGAGCGCCTCCGCCTGGTCAACGAATAGGGGCAGATCGCGCCACGCAAACGAGTCGTCCACCACGTTCATTTTCTTCGCCGGCGATATGATGATGCGCATGTTCTGCCTTTCCCCGAAAACCGTCCTGCAAGCGTAGCACATCACGCAAGAGCAAAGCGCTACAGACCAATCCCGTAGGTCATGCGCATCGCGTAAAAGACAAAGCGCATCACATCCCTCGATGCAGCCTAGCGTCGGGCAATCTATACGCACGGGCGCGCCCCGTCCCCTCGGAAACGATAAGGCCCTTGGCTACCATGCCCGAAAGAACCTCTCGTGTCCGCGACAGCCCGAGGCCAAGCGAGGCCGCCACCTCCCCCGTCCTTGCCGGACCCCCGCTCAGAAGAAGCTCGACAACAGCCTGTTCTTTTTCGCGCGTTATCCTGCCGGTTTTTGCCGCCGGTTTTTGCCGCCGGTTTTCAAGCGGCAGAACTAAAACCGTGCGATCGGGATCGAACGATTCTGTAATAACAGGCTGTGACAAACCGCACGCCCTCCATCCATCGACGATCTTCGGAAGACCGCTGCCCGCACGCTCCCCTATCTCGACAAGGGAGAACATCTTCGCCATCGTCGCGTTGCGCGGATCGGAGACGCCCCTTGCAAGAGCTTTGTCCACATCAACTCGGAACCCACCGGGGTTCGCAAGCTCGATGTATTCCGGCGTTTTCAAGACGACCAATCCGCGCCAACCGCAGCAATCTGCACTCATAAGGCAGTTCGCAAGCGCCTCGCACTGCTCCGCCTCGCGCTACCCTTCGGCAGGATCGCAACGGCGCAGGGTCCGTAGACGCTGCTCCAAATAGGCAAGATGGGCGCGCTCCTCTTCCGTCCATTCTCCGAAAAGGATGCGTTTAAGGGCTTCGCTTGCCTGCCCCTCGTCGCTGGCGCTGCTGAACAGGCACCGCTCGCTGCGGGAATACAGGCTCACGCCGTCGAACAGACCCGAGCCCTCAAGCGTTTTCAAGTTCCCGACAATACCCTCCACAATGGCGAGGTGATGCGCGGGATCCACCGCACGCGGCTCGGTGCCCGCAAGGCGCATCTGCTCGTAGCGCAGCTGACAGCTCACCAGCGAGATTTCCGGCTTCACCGCCATGAGCGCGAGCGACACCGCATAGCCGCGCTCGCGCAAGAGCGCCGCCGTTTTAAGCGGCACTTCGGACGTGCGCAGCGTCCCCTCGACGATGAGGTTGTACCCCATGATGGAAAGCGTCTCGATAACGGCTTCGACCATACGCCCCGCCCACGCAGCGGTATGAGCCGGAGAGTCAACGCCATAGCGATCGCCGATCTGCCGGAAACGGGGATGAAACGCACGACACTCGTCTCCATTAACAACGATCGCATTACCCTCGTGCGCAAGGGAGAAAATGTTATGAAGAGTTGTTTTGCCTGCTCCGCTTTGCCCTCCAAGCAAAACCGCGTGAGGCGTGCTTAAAGGCACAAGTCGCTCGCTTACAGTAAGCACGCTCACAAGCTTTTGGAGTTCTACGCGGAACTCCTCATCGGAAAAGTCTTCCACATTCGACATATCATGCAGCCCTCGCTTCGCGGTTCTCCGCAAGATGCCTCAAGCACTCAATCTGCCCCCTGATTTCCGAAAGCCTCGTTTTGTTCAAATGCCCTTCGGTGATGATGAGCGGCTTGACAAGCGCAAGCTGCCTGAGCACGTCCTCGTATATCGCCGTAGAAACCGCATCCCCTCTCTTCTGAGCGGTGGCGAGCAAACGCGACACCTCGCCCATCACCTGAGCCGCCTGCTCATTGAGCACTTCCTGCTGCAGCGTGATCTCGTACACCTCGTTGATGTCCATGATGTCCCCATCCTCGTCGAAGGAAACCAGCGCGTACACGATTTTCGCGGTCTTCTCGCGCTGACCGGCGGAAAGCAGTTCGCCGTCGCGCTCGAGGCAGCCCTTCATGAAGGCGGGGTCGTCTGCCGCGCGTATGAGGTTCGCGTTCGCCTTGCTGGGTTTCTGCCCGTTCTCGTAGCGCACCACGCTCGCCTCGCCAAGCCCTAGCAAGCGGGCGAACCCCTGCTGCGTCAGCCCGTACTTCTCCCGAATGCGCTTCACGTCCTGCGCGGTGATTTCCCTTGACATAAGCACCTCGTATCTATCGTTTGATTGTTAATATTCTATCAAACGATCTTTTCAGTTCAAGAGGCGGCTCTGTTTCCAGTCGACGTTTTTCAACCCAGTTTCGGCTTCTCCTTCAAACCTGCGTCCCTTCGCACTCCGCCACCTGATCCAGCAGATCCTGCCTACTATGGATATCCATCTTCTGATACACCCGTTTCAGGTGGGTTTTCACCGTGTGCTCGGAGATCACGTGCGCCTCGGCGATGCGGCGCGCGCTGCGCCCGCCGCAGTATTCGCTTGCGATCTGTGCCTCCCGCTCCGACAGTCCGAACCTCTCCCGCAGCACCCGCATCCTGCCCTCTATCTGCGTTGGATCGGGCAGGGCGTCGATCGACGCGCACGACGGTTCTTCTTCCGCATCCGCGCGCAACGCCCCTTCCGACCTTCGACGCGCATAGCGCTCGTAGCTGAGAGCGAACACGGCCATCATGAAGGCCACCAGCCAGAAAGCCACCGACAAAACGGCAACGTCCCCTTCGCCCTTCACGCCCGAAAGCAGATGGGACAGCACCCTTCCCGTCAAAAGCGATAGACGCGACGCGCCGATAACCAAGCCCAGAAGATAGATTCCGGGAAGCTTTCGCATGTGCGCCTCAGGCACGATCATCAACCATACAAGAACACCGAAACACATGTCGAAAGCGGTCATGGCGGCGCCACACAGGTAGGCGTCCGCACCGTCGAAGCTCCGCCATAGCAAAAGCGTGGCGAACGTCGCCGCAGCCACGGGAACAATGTAGTCGATGTTGAACCTCGGTCGCGCGACAGCGGCGACAACGGCTATGAGCAATGCGGCGGCAAGATTGAAGCAACCCGACTCGAGCGTTTGAGCGTACAGCCGACCTGAGGCGACGTCATGCTGCAGCACGAGCCCGAACGCGCACCCCAGCGCGCACACGCCAACCGTCGCCCTGCCGATGCGCGACGCCATCTCGCCGATCGTCGTGTCCGGCTCTTCCTGGCTTCGCATCTGGGACGCGATGTAGCCGTTGTTCGCCAGGCACGCCAAAGCGCACAGCAACGACAACGCGAGCAGGATGGGGAAAACGGTCGTCCCGCTCCCCGGCGCCACCACGTTCGTCATCATCTGCAACAGCATGGAAAGCGCGTATCCCGCCACCATGACAAACACCGAGCAGCGGTTCTCATAGCTAGTCAGAACTTCAATCCACACCAGCATGAACAATGCCGAGAACGCGCCTCCCGCAGCTTGGCCGACAAAACCCAGCGCAGCTCCGCCCATTCCCCCAAGAAAGCCGCTCGACGACAGGCAGTACACCGCGCCAACGCCCAATCCGCATGCAAGCAACGGTTTGGCGGAGAGCAAGAACCCTCCGTAAGACAGAGCCGCCGCCAGCAAAAACGTCGCTCCTTCGAAAACGAGGAACGCCCAAACGTGCGCGTCCCCGCTGTACGGGCTCATGCCCGAGGCCAGATCGCGAGCGCCGTGCCAACAGCCGAAGCCGATCGCCGCAAGGACGATGAGCGCCCTGGTCTTGTTGACGCGCGACCGCAGGGCGGAAAAGGGCGCTCCGCCAAGACGCGAACCCAGCAAGCCCACCGCACCTCCTTTGGAAAAACACCTTGTCCCTGCGCGCCCTATCCCCCCGCGCGCATTGGAAACTGCGACCTGCGGCGAGACTACCACAATTCGGCGGACACGAAACAGGCTTCGAACCTGATTTACCGCGTTTCGTGGGACAGCGGACCAAGCCGCAAGCTCCTATAGTTCTCTCAACCGGCAAAGCCGCCGGGCCAGGCTTTGCGGGAAAAAGCGGGGAACGCCCACCGCAAAGCCCGGAACATGCATGAGCCGTACAGAGGAGACCAGCATGAAAACCATCACACGCCGCCATTTCGTTGTAGGAGCCGCGGCCCTTGGCAGCGCCCTTGCGCTGGGAGGATGCGGCGCCAAGCCGACCGGAAGCGAGGCGCCGTCGAGCGAACAAGGGGAATCCGCCGACATAGTCGTCATCGGGGCCGGGCTGGCCGGAATATCCGCCGCGCGAGCCGCTGCGGAGCAAGGGGCCCGCGTGACCCTCGTGGAGGCGTCCGCGTCCGTCGGACCCCTGATATCCAGCTCCCCCGGGAACCTCACCATTGTCCAAGTGCCCGAAAACGAGGAGTTCTGGCAGTTCGAGTCGGAAAAAGCCGACAGCGTCGCCGATTTCCTTGAACGATGGAGGCAGCTGACCGAGATCGGCAAGCGGGACGTCGATTATCCGGACTACGAGCGTGTGAAAGACATCATGCTCCAGACGCCGGAATCCATCGCATGGCTTGAAAGCGCCGGACTCGACTTCATGCAGTCCGGGGCAAAGGAACGCGACGGCATGGACTTCGTCAAGCCGGACGTCGGAGATTCCGCCTCCACGGGAGGCCTCCTCATCTCCGACGCTTTTGCGGCGGAGTTCGAATCCCTTGGCGTGAACGTGATGTTCAACACAACCGCCACCCAGCTTATATGCGACAACGGCATCGTGAAGGGCGTGCGCGTATCGCAAGGGACGAAGAGCAGGGACATAGCAGCCGGTGCCGTGGTCATCGCGACGGGCGGTTTCGGAGCAAGCGACGAGTGGCGCGCCAAACTTATCCCCGAAGTCGACGAAGCCGGATGCCAGTACATAGGAGGGCCGCTCAACAAAGGCGACGGCATGGACATGGCGCTCGCATGCGGAGCCGCTCTGTACGAGGATGGCTGGATCATCCCCTTCTACATCATGCCGTCGAAAACGCTCGTGGAAACCGAGGCGAGTTTCGCGGACCTGAACATGTACGGCACGGAGGGGGCGGATCCCGGAAAGCGCCTCATGGTGAACGCCCAGGGACGGCGGTTCGTGAACGAAGCCGCAGGATCGACGGAGCTTGCGACGACCATGGTCGATTCTCAAAACGGAGCGTGCTACGTTCTGTTCGACGCAAGCGACCAAGGCATCGCGGACATCTTGGAGAAAGGGCTGGCCACGCAGGACCTCTTCAAGGCGGGCACCATCGAGGAGCTTGCTGCAGAGTCCCAGGCGTCCGAGCTTCCCGCCGCATTCTCCGCATATCAAAGCTTGTGCGCCGCCGGCGTGGACGACGAATTCTCCAAAGCCCCCGAAAGCCTTGTTCCTTATAAAGAGGAAGGGCCCTACTACCTTGTTCGCTACGTTCCCACGTACGTGGCAACCATGGGAGGCGTGAAAACGAACGAGCAATGCCAGGCCTTGGACGAAAGCGGCTCGCCCATCGAAGGGCTCTACGTTGTCGGCGAGGCAACTCATCGCTTCATGTACAACCGCAGTTTCGTGCCGTGCGCTTCCAACAGCAGCGCCATCGTCATGGGCCGCATGACGGGCGAAGCTTTGGGGGCGAAGCTCAGCGCCTGAGTTTTCCAGGCGAACGCCACGGGCAACGGGGCCATGCGGCGCCGGCGGGCGAGCGACCCCGTTGCCGGGCGAGCCAGCTACGGCTCGCGGAAGCATATCGACGCGAGGCCAGGCACGCGCAACGCCTTACTCCACGCGACTGGCAGCGCCTATGCGCACGATTTTGAAAACTCGGCATCTTCAGGGTCGATCGGCCACCGGCTGATCATCGGCCTGTTTGCCGCCTGTCGACTTGCTTGCCGCCCGTCGGCCTGCTTGCCGTCCGTCAGTTCTCCACCCAATCCCGCCGCATCGCCTCCCACTTGGCGTCGCGGCCGGCTTCTACGGCGGCCACCTCTTCGTCGGTAAGCGCGCGGAAGCGGCCTTGGCGGCGCAGGTACGCCTCCACGCTGGAGAATTCGCGCGGGTTGCGGTTGAGCTTGAAGCGGCCGCCGGTTCGGCCGCACACCTGCTCGCCCTCGTATTCGGCCAGGTACCACAGGCCCGTGTCCACGATGTCCTTGGCGATGTCCACCGTCTCGTCCACACCGCAGCCCCAGCCCGTTGGGCACGGGGCAATCACATGAATGTAGCGCGTGCCGCGGATGTCGCGGGCGCGCTCCACCTTGCGGATGAAATCGGGCAGGTAGCCCACGCTCGCCGTGGCGGCATAAGGGATGCCGTGCGCGGCCACGATCTCAAACAGGTTCTTCTTCTGCGTGAGGCAGCCGTGGGCATTGGCGCCGGCGGGCGTGGTGGTGGTCTTGGCGCCGAACGGGGTGAGCGAACTTTTCTGGATGCCCGTGTTCATGTACGCCTCATTATCGTAGCAGATGTAGAGCACATCGTCGTTGCGGTCGATGGCGCCGGAGAGCGCCTGCAGCCCGATGTCAGCCGTGCCGCCGTCGCCGGCAAAGCCCACCACGGTGCAGTCGTCGGGCTTCTTGCCCTGTGCGCGCAAGCCGGCCTCAATACCGGTGAGCACGGCGGCCGTGGCGGCGAAGGGCGTGATCATCGCGTTGTTGGCGAAGGCGAGCTGCGGGAAGTTGAACCCGACGGCGCTCATGCAGCCCGCCGGCAGCGCGGCCACGGCGTTGGGACCCAGCACCTTGAGCGCCGCACGCACGGCAAGCGACCCGCCGCAACCAGCGCACGCCTTGTGTCCGAAGAAGAACTCATCATCGGAGATGGTTTGAGCGTTGAGAGCCATGGCTATCGGCCTCCTTCGTCACACATCGCAGGTCCACCAACGTCAGCGAGGGCGGCTGCAGTGCCCGAGATTCGTGGGATCGCGGAGGCGCCGCGTACTTCGGTACGCATTGAACAGTCCAGTGGACTGTTCAATCCCATACTATGCGCCCGAGCGGGCGCGCCCTGATCGGCGAAGCCGAGGCAGGGCATGTCGGGATCGCACGAAGATCGGGTGCTGCAGCCGTCCGCAGCGTCGGCTTGTTCCGGCGGCCGACAGGCCGACGGAACACTATCGATTCCGAGAAAGCTCACGCGCGGCAGGTTCGCGTTGCCTTCGGCTGCCTGCGCGAGCATGGCGAACATCCCTTCCACCTGCGATTCCGAGATGTCGTCGCCACCCAAGCCGCCGATGAAGTTGTAGGTGGGCACGTTCGCGCCTGCCTGATGCAGCGCCGAGTTCACGTTCGTGAACACCGTGCCCTCCGCGCCGAACGACACGTCCTTCTCCAGCACGCCCACGGCACGCGCACCGCGCAGCGCCTCGGCGATGAGCGCGCTCGGCATTGGGCGCAGGTAGCGGATGCGCAGCATGCCTGCGCGCACACCCTGCGCGCGCAGGCGCTCCACCACGCCGCGCGCAAGCCCGGCGGCCGAACCCAGCGTCACCAGCACCACGTCGGCATCGTCGCAGCTCACGCACTCGATCATGCCGGGGTAACGGCGCCCGAGCACCTCGGCGAAGCGCGCTTCCGCTTCCTCAATCACCTGGGGCGCAGCATCCAACATGTCGCGGTGCTCCCAATACTTGAAGTACCGGTTGTACTCCGGCCCCGCCGAAAACCCGATGTTCACCGGCTGATCGAAATCGAAGCGGTTGCCCACGCCGTCGTAGGGCGGCAGGAACGCGTCGGCCTGATCGGGCGTGGGCACGTCTACCGTCTCGTAGGTGTGCGTGAGCGCAAATCCGTCCAGGTTCACCATCACCGGCGTGCGCACGCGCGCGTCCTCGGCCACCGCATAAGCCAGAAGCGCCAGGTCAAGCGCCTCCTGGTTGTTCACGGCGTACACCTGGATCCAGCCGTGGTCCAAAAGCGCCAGCGAATCGCGCTGGTCGCCGTAGATGTTCCACGGCAGCGCGGTGGCGCGGTTCGCGTTCATCATGACGATGGGGAACCGCCCGCCCGACGCATACGTCAGGCATTCGGCCATGTACAGCAAGCCCTGGCTCGACGTGGCCGTGAACGTGCGCGCACCCGCAGCCGACGCGCCGATAGCGCACGAGAGCGCCGAGTGCTCGCTTTCCACGTGCACGTACTCGGCCGCCAGATCGCCCGCTTCCACCATTTCGGAGAGGCGCTCCACCACCACCGTTTGCGGTGTGATGGGGTACGCGGAAATCACCTGCGGACGCGCCAGCCGCACGCCCTCGGCAAACGCCTCGTCGCCGGAAAGGAACCGCTTCATCGGGCATCCTCCTCGCTTTCGCCGCGCTCGGGAACCATGGTGATAGCGCCGAACCGGCACGCCTTGGCGCACACGCCGCATCCTTTGCAGAAGTCGTAGTCGATAGCCACGGGGGCTGTTGTAGGTTGAGTTGCCGCAGATTGAGTCCTTGCCGCAGGTCCACTAACGTCAGCGAGGACGGCTGCAGTGCCTGAGATTCGTGGGATCGCGGAGGCGCCGCGTACTTCGGTACGCAAGCCTCCGGGATCGCGCGAAGATCGGGTGCTGCAGCCGTCCGCAGCGTCGGCAGGTTCCGGCGGCTGGCAAGCCGCCGGAACCTTATACACCGTGCCGTCGGGGCAGTACAGGTAGCACTGCAGGCAGCCTGTGCATGCGGTCGCGTCGATCACGGGACGCACATTGCGCCAGCCGGCGTTCTTCGCAACAAGGTAGCCGGCCTCAAAGCATGTCGCACGAGCGAACGCGGCGGGATCGAGCGTCTCGTCGCGCAACAAGGGAATGCGCGCGTCGGGCCGCGCAGGCGATGCGAGGGTACCGGATGCAGCCAGCACGGCAGAGGCATCGGATGCGGGCGCCGACGCAGGAGCATCGGACCCAGATGCGGTCGGCGAAGTGCAGACGCCGCTCCCGGCCCCGAATTCCGACGCGAAAGCACCGAATGCGGGCGCCGACGCAGACAACGCCATATCGCCATCAGCCGCAACGGACACCCCGTTGTCCTCTTCACAGGGCCTCGCAGCCGCTGCCGTCGCCTCGCGCGCCGCGTCTACGATGCGCACATTGCCCTCGTGCAGCTTTTTCGGCATGTACTGGCGCACCGCCTCCTTCACATCCTCGACATCCACCTGATCGCACAGCGCGGAGAGCGCGCCAAGGAACACGGTGTTGGGAATGGGGCGCCCCAGAATCGCGGAGGATATGCCGTCGGCGTCAATGGCCACGATGCGCTCGTCCTTAAAGCCGCGCGTGCTGTTCACCAGCACCCGGCCGCCCGGCTTAAGCTCGTCGGCCCATCCGTCGCCGAGCAGCGTCTCGTCCAGATACACCACGTAGTCCGCATGCGCGATGGCGCTGCGATCGCCGATAGGCCGCTCGTCCATCTTCGTGAACGCCCGCATGGGCGCGCCGCGACGCTCGGGTCCAAACGACGGGAACGCCAGCGCATGCCGTCCGTCCGCCAGCGACGCCGCCGCGCCCAGCAGGCGCGCAGCCGTGAACGCGCCCTGCCCGCCGCGGCCGTGCCATAACACCTCGATCATGAGCCTCCCCCTTCGCCATTTCGCACGTCGATCATGCCAGTATACCCCCGCCATCCGCATCTGCGACGCGAATCGGGGGCGGCGGCAATTCGGAGCCGGGTTTCGCATGCCCGCGCGCGGCGCATTCGCGAAAAGCGCCCCTCGGAAGAGCCTCGTGCGCCCCCAAGGCTCTTCCGAGGGCGCCCGAGAATGCGAGAGAATGCCCGAGAATGCGCGACGCCCAAAAACGCCCGCGAGCGCCAGCAAATGCCGCCTGCGCGCAACACGGCCGACCTCCGGCGTAACATCCGATCCGCCCAGCAAGCGCCAGCGCGCCCGCCAGGTTGATGACCACGTTCAAAACGATGCACAGCCTGAACACCGCGTCGCGCCGAACGCGCTTTGGCAAAATGAAAACCCGTTGCGCGCAAAAAGGCAGCTCTGCTAAGCAAAGGTTGACACGGCCCCCCGCCAACCGAAGGCGGCTCGGCGAGGGGCCGCCGGCAAGTTGGTCGCAAACGGCACCCTATGGCACGCGCGGAGCCGGTTTCGCACCCTCCGCGCTCCCCGCACTCGGAGAAATCCCAGGTCGCGAAAACCGCGCG
Source organism: Rubneribacter sp. (assembly GCF_965361815.1). NCBI lineage: Bacteria > Bacillati > Actinomycetota > Coriobacteriia > Eggerthellales > Eggerthellaceae > Rubneribacter > Rubneribacter sp. The sequence goes on along the minus strand of NZ_CBDTNW010000054.1, from coordinate 41,303 downwards.
ACCTGCCGACGCGCCGGATAGGCCGCCCGGAATGCCACAGGGTGCGGTTTGTGACCAACTTGCGGGACGAGGCTTCGGCCTCCGCCGCTAAACCACCGTCGGCCATGCCGGCCCGCCGCGCAAGGCCCCGCACTACGTCCCGTTTGCTGCTGCTATGAATCTTGCGAGGCGGCAGGCGCCCTGCCTCTATAATGGGTGCTCCGAAGAAAACGAGGCATCCGAAGGAGCTTGAACGACGGCATGGGCCGCACGGCGCACGACGACAACCCGCAGATGAGGCGAAGGGGAGAACGCACAAGCTCCCTCCGCGCGCACGCAACGTGCTCAAGCGAGAGCGCGCCTGGCGACGAAGCTCCCGACGACGCTCCGCCCGCCGGCACCATCCCCCTCTCCGCCGCAGCATTCCACGGACGCGGACGACGCGCAGCGGGCAAGCCCCCGCGCAAGCCCCGCAAGCCGAACTTCGTCACGCGCCTGGTGAACCACTGGTGCAACCGCCTGCTGGGAGCCGTGTCCGAGCGCTCGCTCGCCGCCCAGGAAGCCGAGTACGCGGCCGGCCGCACCAAGCGCGACTACGTGTGGAACTCCATCGGCGTGGGAACCTGGGGCATGACGTTTCCCATCCTCACCATCGTGACCACGCAGCTGGTGGGCGTGGAGCAAGCCGGCATGTTCTCCATCGCGTTCATCACAGCGCTCATGCTCATGTTCGTGGGAAACTACGGCGTGCGCACCTACCAGGCATCCGACCTGGACGAGGAGCACTCGTTTGCCGATTACCAGGTGAACCGCTGGATAACCTGTCTGATCATGATTGTGGCGGGCGTGGCGTACTGCAATTTCCGCGGGTACGCCGATGACATGTTCGCCATCTGCATGGGCGTGTGCGTGTACAAGATGGTCGATGCCCTGGCCGACGTGTACGAGGGACGTCTGCAGCAGGTGGACAAGCTTTACCTCGCAGGCGTCTCCCAAACGTTCCGCTCGGTGGTCGTGCTGGTGGTGTTCAGCGTGTTTTTGCTGGTCACCCGCAATCTTCCCGTCTCCTGCATAGCCATGGCCGCAGTTGCGGTGGCAACGTTTCTGTTCCTGACGCTGCCGCTTTCGCTATTCGAGTCGCCCAAGTCGCGCAAAGCAAGCTTGGGCAGCATCGCCTCGCTGTTCAAGCAGTGCTTTCCCCTGTTCGTGGCGCTGTTCATGTACAACCTCATCGACAACATGCCGAAGTTCGTGATGGAAGGCGTGCTCTCCTACGACAACCAGCTGTACTTCAACGCGCTGTACTTCCCCGCCCACGGCATCCTGCTGACCGCCGGGTTCGTGTACAAGCCGCTCACCATCCGCATGGCGGAGGCATGGCACGACCCCGCCAAGCGGCGCAAGTTCGACATTATCGTGGTGGCCATGTTTGCCATGGTGGTGGCCCTGACCTTGGTCATGGTGCTCATCATGGGGTCGGTCGGCCTGCCGGTGATGAGCTTTTTGTACGGCCTGGATTTCGAGCAGTTCCGCGGGCTGTGCTTCATCATGCTGGCGGCGGGCGGCGTGACGGCGGCCATCGAGTTTCTGTACCAGGTGATCACCGTGCTGCGGCGCCAGAAGTCGGTCATGCGCCTGTATCTGATCACGTTCGGATTCTCGCTCTTCGTGCCCGTGCTGCTGGTGAACTTCACCGGGCTGCCGGGCGCGGTCATCGGCTACCTCATCATCATGTGCATCCTGTTCGTGCTGCTGATCAGCGAGTACATCAGCATCAGAATGGGCTTTGCGAAGGAGCGCGCCGACGAGGCGCCCGCATCCGACGAAGCATCGGCCCGCCGGATGCGCCCAAGCGAGGTGCGCGCCGAACGCGAGCGGCGCGAACGCGTGCACGAGAAGCGGGACGCCCGCCCACACGCCCCCGTCAGCGAGGAAACGCTCGACCTGGCCGGCAGGGGACGCCACGCAGCCTGGGATGACGATCAACCTGTCAAAAAGTAGCGCCCGGCGCACAACAGACGACGACAACGCGTCAAAGCCGCAAACCGCATCGGCCTACCGGCCTCCGTCGAAAGAACGTTTCCTCCCTTGCCCGACGCGCTCGATGAAATTCTCTTGCGCAACCAGGCAGTTGTCACGAATCTCCTGCAGATCGGCCGGATCCGCATGCTCGATGTGAATGCCGCAGCCAAGCGCGACCGGCTCCCCCACAGCCCGACATAAGGCCCGCGCCATCGGAAGCCCCACCTCGTTGTCCAGATGACCGGGCACCGGCACGGAGTACACGTCGCAGCTTGCCTTGCCAACGTCCGCAAGGCTCGGGCGCGGCACCGCCAACACCACGCCGCCCACATGCGGCGACTCGCCGCCCGTCAGACTGCCCACCCATCCTCGACCCGTGTCCTCCAAAAGCAGGCGCACCTTGAACCGACCTTGCCCCGCATGCACTTCCACCTGCGTGGATGGAGCGCCGTCAACCTCCATGGACGCCGCCTCCCTCCCAAGGGCGAAACGACGGGGACGTCAGCCCGAACTGCATCAGCACTTTGCCCACCACGTGCGCCACCTGCTCCTCGAGCGTCTCCGAACGATTGTAGAACGTGAGCATGGGCGGCAGGATGCGGCATCCGTCCTGGCAGGCGAGCGCCATATTGCGCAGATGCGCCGCGTTCAAAGGGGTCTCGCGCGGCACGAGCACCACGGGACGGCGCTCCTTCAAGCATACATCCGCCGCCCTGATCAGCAAGTTCTCGTCGTAACCATGGGCGATTCCGGACAAGGTCCTCATGCTGCAAGGCACCACCGCCATACCCTCCGTCTTGAACGACCCGCTTGCCACAAGGGCGCCCACGTCGCGATTGTCGTGCACGAAGTCGGCCGCGGCCCGCACCTCGTTCATCGAAACGTCCGTCTCAAGCGAAAACGTGCGCTCGGCGCCCTCGGATACAATCAGATGCGTCTCCACATCGCCGCGCCGCCGTAGCTCCTGCAGCAAACGGTACCCCATGATCACCCCGCTCGCGCCCGATATTCCCACGATCAACCTCACGAGAAGCCCCCTCTCCGCACCCAACCGGCGCTCAAACCAACCCGATCAAACACCAATACGGATAGGTGACCACCACGGTGAACACGATGCCCGCCCCTATGCGCACGGCCATGACCCGCATGGTGGGACCCATCTTCAAATATCCGTAGCTGTACACGAGCATGAACGGCGCTATCTCGTACGGCAAAAGCGCCTGATTGAACCCCATGATCATCGAGTATCCCCCAAGCACCGGGGAGTATCCCAGCTGCATGCACAGCTCCGTGACGGGTCCGAGCAGCGTGGCGATGAGCGCCATGGGATTGAGCAGGAAGTTCGTGGCCACGGCAAACATGTACAGGAACATGACGAGCACGAAGTTGGAACGCCCCTCCAGCGCCGGCTGAATACCGGCGACGACATCGGAAGTGATCCCTATCTGGGACGCCACCGCCCCAATGGACACGGCTCCCGCAAGGAAGAACACCACGGACAGGTCTGTTTTCTTGAAGTCCGATGCCTCCAGGATGCCCGCCTGCGGCATGAAGCACACGGCTGCCGCTATCACCAGCACGTACGCGGGATCAACGCCATGCAAGCCCTGCGTGGCCAGAAGCGCCACCACCGCCGCCATCATCACGGTCAGCTTCTTCTCCTGACCGCTCATAGGACCAAGCGCCCGGTATCGCTCGACGCTCTCAAACCTGTCAAGCTCCACCTTGCCAGGTTTGAGCAGCCACACCAGGCAAACGGACACGGCCGTCCACAAAATGGCCGGAACGAACATGTCCTTGGCCCACTCGAGCCAGGTGATGTCGTAGTGGTACTGATCGACCAAAATACCCGTGGCTAAAATGGCGTCGGTTGAGGCGGTGGGAAACGCCATCTTGGGCGACCACAGCGCGAAGAACACCACCAAGATGAGCGCCGCCGCCCCGTTGCTCCCCTTTTTAAGGCCAAGCGCGTTGCACACCTCCACAACGATGGGCACCATGAGCACGATCTTCCCCATCACGGAGGGGATGACCGGCGTGATGATCAGGCACGTGAGCGAAATGGCCAAAACCACTCCCTTGAAGTCGCCGGAGGTGACCGAGAGCATCTTGAACGCCAATCGCCGCGCCAAACCGCTGCGCATGAAAGCCGTGCCCAGAAGCAGACCCCCCAGGGTGATCCACCCGGAGGTGGACAACCACCCGCTGAATGCCGTGTCCGCGTCGCTCACGCCGAACACTATGTAGAGCACAGGCAGCACCACCGCCACCACTGCGGAGTTGACCAGATCGAAAGCCCAGATGAGAATGGCCCAGAGCGTGATGCAGAGAAACAGCCGGTACACGTCGGGCAGTGGGAAGGCAAGCGGCGCCACAGTGCCCGCCGCCACCAGCAGCCATCTCCAATTCCTGCGGATCCTCTCTCTCATCTCCATGCTTCCCTTGCCTTCCCGATGCTCGCTCCCGCGAAAGGCGATCTCGTGACGCGCGATGCCGCGCGAAACCCGCCTCCTCGACAATCGCCCATGCGGCGAACGCCCTCTCGCCGTGCGCTGCGCCCTCCCCTTCGGCAGGGCCTCCCCCGGCGCAAGCCGAGGGAGGCGAAACGGCCCTTTTGCCCTTAGAAGCTCTCAAGCTCGGGGAAGTCGTAGTCCTCCCAACCCGGAACGACCGCCGGACGGGCGTACTCGATGCCGAAGGGCCGCGTGGCGTCGATGCCGAGCGAGCCGTTCAGCTGCATTTTTGCTTGCACATTCCACTCGGGCAGCTCGCCATGCGGCAGAGACGGAAGGTAGCTTGAGGGATCAAGCGGGCTCGACGGCAAATCCTCCACCACGATGGTGTCGCGCCCAGGCACGCTGCAATAGGCAATCGCCCAGTTCACCTGATCGAGATCGTGCACATCGATGTCGGCGTCCACCACGACCACGTACTTGGGACGCAGGTTGCTAGCCATCGTGGCCAAAATCACATGGCGCGCCTCGTTGTAGTCGCGTTGCGTCATGGACACGATCACCTCTGTTTGCACGCCGCCGGCGGGCAGCACGTTCACGGCTTTCACGGTGGGGAACTGCTGCTTGAGGAAGCGGTACATGGACGCCTCGAACGGAACGTTTTTGAGAATGTGGTTCTCGGTGACGGGCTGACCGGTAAGCAACACCTGGAACAGGGGGTCTTTGCGGTGCGTGATGGCCTTGACATGGCTCACCCACTTGTCCGAGGACGGCGTTTGATAACCGGTGAACTCGCCAAGCGGCCCCTCGTCGCGCACTTGTTCGAAATCCACTTCGATCTCGATGATGAACTCGGCCCAGGCCGGCACCTCCACGTCGACCGTCTTGCACTTCACCAGCTCAAGCGGGGCACCGCGCAAGCCGCCAATCAACTCGTAATCGTTCGCGTCGTCGGACACGCCCACAAGCGGCCCGCAGTAATGCATGAGCGGGTCGCCGCCAATGACGATGGCCGCCTCCCACGACTTCTTGCCCATGGCGAGCGCCTTGTTGCAGTTCTTGCCGAAACGATGGAACGGCTGGGCCATGAAGCCGAGCGTCTTCTCGTCGTGGTACTGGTACCGGTAGTGGCCCACGTCAGGCACGCCCGTCTCGGGGTCCTTCGACACGGTGAGTCCCGCCGTGATGAACGCGCCGCCGTCCTCGGGAGAGAAACGCGGAATGGGCAGCAGGCTCAAATCCACGTCGTTGCCCGCGATCACGACCTCCTGGCAGGGAGCAGGCCCGTCTACCATCACCGGCGCAATGGGGTTTGCAATGCCGTCGATGAACTTCTGATGAATGGTGTCCTCCGTGGCTTCGAAAGCCCGCAGGGCCTTGGCACGGTTGCCGAACACGCCCCCAACCGCCGGATACGCCTTGCCAATCGGATTGTCGAAGCAGACGATGGGACTGCGCCCGCTGTAGCTTTTCTTGAGCGCCTTGCCTATCTCAAGGTCGCAGTCCACCGGACGCTCAACATGGATAACGTCGTTGCACTCCTCGCACGCCTTCAGAAACGCTCGCAAATCCTTGTACATGAGTTCTTCCTCCTTTGCCTCCTACCACCTTTGCTTTGCCGCAGTCGCCTTCATCGGACGCCTCATAACAGAGGCACGGGCACGTACCCGAGAGCGACCATCACCACACCCATGACCACGCAGACAATCAACGCCCCCAGCTGCCAGGGCAAGCACAGGTTGAACAACTGCCCGTCCTGGCCTTTGACGTCGGCCAGAGACGACGCGTACTTCAAAAGCGAGGGCTTGATGGGGTTCGCCGAACCCATGCACACGATGGTGGCCAAGCCGATGAGCACCACCGGCGCGATGCCGAGCACAGGCCCCGCCGACATCTGCATGCTCGAGAGCATGCGCACGGCCGGCATACCCTGCCCAAACGCCATGCCGCACAAAAACGACAGACCGCCCATCAAAGCCGTGTACACCTCGCCACCCAGGTTGGCCATGCTCGTGGCCAGAAGCGAGATCTGGCTCGTGTCCATCATGAGCTGCACCATGGCGCCGCCGCACAGCAGCGTGAGCAGCGAAGGCAGAGCGCGCTTGGACGCGGCCGCCACGTCTTTGGCGAGCGTCGAGGACTTCTTCGCCGCAAACGGATAGCACAAGATAGCCGTGATCAGCACGAAGGTGCCCGGAGCGTTGGCCAGACTGATGCTCGTGGGCGTGTAACCCCATAGCGAAAGCGAGATGGTGGTGGCCTCCACAAAGCCCTCCAACGGATACGACATCAAAATAACGAGAACCATGCAGCACACCAACGGCCCGAACGCCTTGATCACCTCTTTGGTGCCGTGAGCCTCCCCTTCCTCCTCGTCCCACGCGCTCTTGTCGTAGGTCTTGCTGTACAGCTTGATGGCAATGAGGCAGAACGTGGCCGACGCGATGAGCGTGAGCAAGTAGAGGTCCGGCAGCACCTGCGTGAAAATGACCACGGCCAGAATGTTCGCCACCATCGTGAGCGCGGCTATGGCGATGTTGTCCTTGCGCTTCAAGTCGAGTTGCAAGATGACGAAGAACCCTATGGTGGAAACGACGCACAGCGGAATGGAGATAAGCCCCATGACCTGAATGATCTCGGTGATGGCGATCTTTGACACGCCCGCTGCGATGTTCGCCGCCACAAACAGGCTGACGAACGCGATATTCCAGGCGAAGTAGACCAAGTACGCCGCAGCGGCGCGCAGACCTGAGAACCCGAGGTTCTTCAGGCCGGGAATCGTGACCGGATACGTGGCGAATCCGTTGAAGGCGCCCAAATATCCTGCGACAACGGTGACGAGTGTCAACGATTTGCCCTCTTTGGTGGGCATGATCTTGCCAAGCGTGCTCAACAGGATATTGAGGAGCCCGGTCGAACGGTAACACGACCCGAACACCTGCCCCGTCCAAAGGACGAGGAATCCGGTCCATAACGTGATGTTGCCCCAAAGCGACGATTCCACAATCCTCACGATGTCCATCTGGTACAAAAAGCCGCATACCGCAACCTCGAGCACCCATACGACAAGGCTCAGCTTGAGCGCGTCTGCCTTGAACACCATGAAGCCGACGAACAGAACCGCGAAGGGCAGCAGCGCCATGACAATCTGCAAAACGGAGCTGTCCATGCCTGATAACCTCCTTTGCCTTCGCAATGCGGATAGAAAAGCGAGCCCTACCCCTCCTTCCTCGATGGCCCGAAGCGCTCTTCGGCCCGAAGTGCTTCCCAGCTCGGAGCGCCTTGCGGCTCGGAGCGCTTTCATGGTTTGTCAGTGTATGGAGTTCGCCTCCTCTATTCAGCTACCCCCAACGCAATTCGAAGCGTTCTAGGCTGCGCGTTTCGCGAAAGCGGGACTGCAAGAAAACGTAGCCTGGGCTACTTTGGGCAGGCTAACGCGCGAACGGCCTGTCGGCGTTGAGAAGACGGTTGACCGTAACCCGGCTTAGGCCCGCAAGGCATGCCAGATCCTCTTGCCTGACCTCGCTCTCAAGGCCAAGCTCGCGCACGCGCTCCACACTGAACTCTAAGCGCTCTCGCGCAGATCCGTACGAGTGGATAGTCAGCTTGCCGGTCACCCGACCGAAGCGCTCCGAGAATTCTGCGATCAGCAGCCGTCCGAGCGCAGGACTCTCGTCTATGAGCCCTTCGAGGGTTTTGAGGCTGACCAGGCAGCCTTCAACAGGCGTGAGCGGCAAAAGGTTGATGACCGAGTCGAGGTTGGGATGAAGCAGCTGGGCGATGCCCACGATGTTGCCCGGCCCGACAATGTCGGTTCCTTGCTGGCGCTCCGAGCGATGACCTCGGGATATAAGGACGTAGCCCGACTCGATGACGAACACGTAGCGGAAATCAAGGAACATCACCTGCTCATTGCGCTTCTTGTAGCGCACCCGGTGAGCACTTGCGCACAAACGCTCGCGCAGTTGAGAGGGAGCGTTCGAGCAGAATCCGTTCGAACCCGGACATATCCCGCACTGTTCCCTGCAAGATGTCATCCGCTCTCCTTTCCCGCGCCCTTCGCCTTACAGCCCGCCGCTTTCGTCGGCATCTTCCAAGCGTCTCGCCACCTTTTCGAACGCTTCCAAGAACCAGTAGGCAAACCGCTCGGGATGGGCGCGCACCTCTTCCCGCAGTTGTCTTATCGAAACCCAACGCAGATCGGCCACTTCCTGAGGATCGGGATCGAATGGACCGCCGTAACTTCCCACGAGCACGTGATCGAACTCGTGCTCCGAGAGGCCGCTCTCGAAGTCGGTGCGATAAGAGAACGAAAGAACCTCGCGCAGATCCCGCACTCTGCCCGCAGGGATCCCCAGCTCCTGAAAGAGCCTACGATGAGCAGCGGAGATGACGTCTTCGTCCGGTTCGGGATGCGAGCAGCACGCGTTGCACCACAAACCTGCCGAGTGATACTTCCCAACGGCGCGCTTTTGAAGGAGCATTTTGCCATCATAGGCAAGGAACACGGAAAATGCCCGGTGGAGCAGTGCTTTCCGATGAGCCACCGACTTCGCACAAACGCCGACGGGCTGATCGCGCTCGTCCACCAAAACGACAAGCGGGTCGGAAGGAGTCGCCGAACCTTGCCAGCCCATTCGCCTCACCTGCCCTCGATCTCCCATGGAAAGCCTGTGCGTACGCCCGAAACCGCAGCATAGCACCCGCCGTACGCTCCGCAGCTGACGCCTTCGCTCCTTCTTTCGCCTTTCCCATGGTAAGCATTCGGACGGTCACGCGCTGTCGCCTGCGTCACTGAAATCTGTAGCAAGGGTTACATTCGCGCTTCTTTCGCGCCCTCCATGCCATGCGGCCCCTGATGACGGGCATCAAAAAGCGTTCCAGCTGCCTTCGCATTGTCCTGGATCGCGAAGGCGACAACATACGCAGCCAATCCCCCGCGCCGTCGAAACGACGCTCAACGCCACGACGAAGCTGGAAAAGAGCGCTGCCCGACAAAACCGACGGCCGGACATCACGCTAGAATCTCATCCGCTTCCAGCAAAAATGTCCGCACGTTCTTATGAATGATGCCGTTACGACTCCTGTCGATTTCATCCATCGACAAAACGTACTTGGGAAAATCGCTCCGCAAGCCTTCCAGCGCCGAAAACTCCCTCTCAATCGTTGATTCCGATGCCAACAAATAGCACACTTGGATGAACAGATTCCGCGACCCTTTCGAAGCGACGAAGTCAATCTCCCGCGAACCTGACGCCCCCGACTCTTCGTCTTTTTTCCTGTCGCCCACCGTCACTGTCCAGCCATAGCGCAGCAACTCCAGAAACACGATATTCTCCAACACCTGATCGATGTTGCGATCATTGCTCCCGTACACCGCTTCACGCAAACCATGGTCAACCAGATAGTATTTCTCTTGGTTCGCAAAAACCTTCTTGCTCATAACATCTACGCGCGAAGCACGGTAGAAAAGGTTAGCATCGCACGCCACCTGGATGTATTTCAGAACCGAGCCTATTGAAATGAATATGTTCTCCCCTTGCAGCATGCGCTCGATACTGCGGCCGCTGAACGTATGACCCACATTCGCAATGAGGAACGGCAGCAATTGGCCAAGCAGAGCCGAATCCCTTACGTTTTCACGTTCCACCATGTCTTTGAGCACGACGGTATCGTACACGCTTAGCAGGTACTCCCGACAAGGATCAGGCTCGTAATCCAGATGCGCCAGAAACGGAAAGCCACCGAGCACGCGATACTCATCAAACAACTTTTGCATCGTCCGCGAGTCACCTCCGTTCGAGCGCAAACGGACGAATTCGGAAAATGAAAACGGAAGCACTTTGAATTCAACATACCGTCCGCTGAGGTACGTGGCGAACTCGCTTGAAAGAAAGCGAGCGTTCGAACCGGTCAGATATACATCAACGTCGAACTCCGCCAACAAGCCGGGAATAAAGCGCTCCCAACCTTCGACCTCCTGAATTTCATCGAAGAACAGATACCGTAAGCCGGCATCGCCATCCGAACTCTGTATCCAATGCGCAACGTGCTCGTACAATTCGTCCGCATCTTTCAATCGGCGATTCGAGTATGCCTCAAAATTGATGTCCAAAATGCGGCTATGAGGAACACCTTGCTGCTTAAGTTCGGCCTGCACGAGCTTGAGCAACGTCGATTTGCCTGACCGACGAACGCCCGTCACGATTTTAATGACAGGTTTCCCAATAAATGGACGAATTCTATCGAGATAAAGAGGGCGTTCGATCATGATAACCTCCAATTTTGTTCATTGTAATTGACAAAGTAGTCTCAAAGGTAAATTTTGTCAATTGCAATGAACAAAACGGGATACTGTTGTGAAGAACCGCGCCGAGAAGTTTTGCCAACGTCGCCCCGCAAACGCGAAAGCGCCCGACGGCGGGATGGCCGTCGGGCGCTGGGAAGCGCGACGTGGGCGAGCGCGTTAGAACCGCGCGTATTTTGCCAGGTTCTTCTCCAGCGTGTCCACGAAGCGCCGGGCCGTTTCGTCCAGCTCCTCGCCCTTGCGCACCACGTAGCCCAGATGCAGCGTCACGTCGGTGTCCAGCGGCACGGTTTTGAGGCTGGCGCCGTCGGAGATGCCCACCAGAATGCCGCTCGTCACCGTGTAGCCGTTGAGCGCCACGATGAGTTCGGAAAGCGACGCGCGGTCGGTGCACGCGATGGACTTGGCGCGCGGCACGCCCGCCAGCGCCTCCTCGGCGAAGGCCGCCGGCGCGTCCTTCCCCTGGTCGAAGTACACGTACGGGTAGTCCTCCATGTCTTCGAGCGTCAGGCTCTCGGCGTTCACCATAGGATGGCTCGCCGGCAGCGCCACGCGCGGCGCCGACGCGATGAGCTCCACGAACTCCAGGCCCGCCGCCTCGAAGGCCGCGTTCAGCTCATCAGCCGTGTCGGAGGTTTGGAACAGCACGCCCAGCTGGCTCGTTCCCGCGGCAACGTCGTCGATGACGCCCTGCGTGGTGCGGTCGCGCAGCGCATAGCGGTACGCATCTCCGCCCAACGCCAACACCACATGCGCAAACGTCTGCACGTTGAACAAATAATGCTGCCCCGAAACAGCGAACGTAGCTTCAGTACTCATAATTCACAGCCCCTTTCAGCGAAATCGCGTTCGCTCAAGTTCAAGTTAGGTTAGCGAAGTTTCTCGCACCTGTCCACAAGTCAACGAGGTCTTTCGCCTAAGTCTAAATGAATCAGCGAGGTTTTCACCCAAGTCCAATCAAGTCAGCGAGAGGGGCTGGGGTGCGCCGGATTCGCGGGATCGCAGAGGCGAAGCGTACTTAAGGTACGTGAGTCTCTGGGATCACGCGAAGGCGGCGTGCTCCAGTCCCTCGCAGCGTCGGCCCGCTCCGCTGTTCGCCAGAACGGCGGAACACAACCAAACTGAGGTACGTGAGTCTTCTTCAGCGTGCGAAGATTCGGTGCCACAGCCGGCCGCAGCGTCGGCCGGTTCCGCCGGTTGGTAAACCGGCGGAACCTACTTTCCGCGTTCGTCAATAAACCTGCTCGCCTTGTGTTCGCTCGACGTGCCCAGCTTGTCCGCATCATACACGATAACCTTGGCCGGACGCACGCCCGTATGCGCTTTGAGCGCCTGTTCAACGCGGCGCGCAACTGCGTCGTAGGGTTCGTCGGAACCGTGCGCGCGCTCCACCGACACCTCGTAGCGCGTGGAGAAGTTCTCGTCGTACACGCGGATGGAGTACTCGCCGGTCAGGCCCTTCTCGCCGCGCACCACGTGCTCCACGTCGGAGGGGAACACGTTCACCGCGCCCACGATGAACATCTCGTCCTTGCGGCCGGTCACGTGGATGCGCGCATGGGTGCGCCCGCAGCTGCACGTCTCGGTGCTCACGTAGCCGATGTCGCCCGTGCGGAAGCGGATCATCGGACGAGCCTTCTTCGTCAGCGTGGTGTAGGTGAGCTCTCCCGTGCTGCCGGGCTCCAGCACCTCGCCGGTGGCCGGGTCCACCGTCTCCACCAGGATCTGGTCCTCCACGATGTGCAGGCCGTCCTTTGCCTCGCACATGGCCGCGCATGCGCCGTAGATGTCGGACAGCCCGAAGAAGTCCACCACCTTCGCGCCCCACAGCTCCTCGATGGCCTCGCGCGTGGACTTGATGGAGCCGCCCGGCTCGCCTGCCACGATGATGGTGTGGATGTTGAAATCAACCTTGGGATCGTAGCCCTTCTCCTTGGCTTTCACACCCAGCGTCCACGCGTAGCTGGGCGAGGTCCAGATGATGGTGGGCTGATACTGCTTGAGCACGAACAGCAGACGGTCCGAGGGCACCGCGCCCACCCAGATGGCAAGCGCGCCCAGGCGCTGCGCGCCAATGACGTCGGGGCCGCCCACGTACAGCGCGAAGTTGAGCGCATGAACGTAGCGGTCGTTCGGACGCATGCCGGCCTGCCAGAACAGCCGCGCCTCGGTGTCCTGCCACAGGTCGAAGTCCTCCTGCGTGAAGGGGCTCACCGTGGGCACGCCCGTGGAACCCGAAGAGGTGGCCATGAACACGACCTCCTCCTCGGGCACGGAGCACATCTCTCCGAAGAAGCTGCCCACATGCTGGGTGTCGCGCTCGGTTTTCTTGTCGATGAACGGGAATTTCGCGATGTCTGCAAGCGTCTGGATGTCGGAGGGCGCAACGCCGGCCTCGTCGAAGGCGCGCTTGTAGTACACCGTGTTCTCGTACGCGTAGGCCACCATGTCCTTCAGACGCTGCAGCTGCAACTCCTCAAGCTGGGGCCGCGGCATGCATTCTATTTCCGGATCGTAGTACTTCTGATCGTAGGGAATGTCCTTTGCCATGGTTGCTCCTTGTTCGCGTGCGTTCCTGTTGCCGCCTGCGCCCCGCCCCGCCGAGTTTGGCGTTGGAGCGCTCCCTGCGAAGCGCCCGTCTGCACCGGGACCCGCGCGCAAAGCAGCGTATTGCATGAAACCACGAACCCGCCGCGAACACAACCTTCCCGATCATTCGATGTTTTGATGCTTTGCTATCGAAAAAACCGATAACCCTGTGGAGGACCCCTTCCTCTCGGGACTTCTCTACAAAACCAATTAGTAGTACAATATAGTAGTAGAAAAGCTACGTAAGGGATGCATATGGAAAAACCGATCGTCCATCCCCGCATACTGAGCCGACATCCTCAGCTACAGGAAGAGGACGTTGCGTATGCATGGCAACATGCTCACTACGAGGCCTTGCGGCCAAACAGCCCGAACTTTCCCGAATATGTATGGATTGGCGTTGACGGGAACGGGCGTGAGGTTGAAATGGTTGGCACGCTTACTGAGCAAGGATGGCTTATCTACCACGCAAACACTCCTATATCAAAACGCATACGAAACGAAATTAAGCACAACGAGAGGAGGCAGCGATGACAGACTATAAACTTACCAATGGGTATGTTTTAACAGATGAGGAAATTGAACGTCGCGCCCAAGAGTGGGAAAGCGGCACATGGGACGGACACCTTGTTGCGTTGCGAGCCGGTCGTCCGCGCCTTTCCCACGAGCCAAACGCCAACCTTTCCTTTAAGTGTCCGGAATCTGGAGCCGAACTGATAGCGCGCGCTGCTGAAGCAACTGGCGTCAAAAAATCGGAATTCATGCGCGAAGCAGCACTAGAAAAAGCGCTGCGCGTGCTTGCTGCTACGGGATAGCGCAGCACAAATCGCCCGGCGAGACGAAACGCGCACGGCGCGCGGCAAACGCGCAACATGGAGCGGGGCGGTGCGGGGCGCGTCTGCCGCGCGCCTGCCCCGCCGCACACACACCCCGAAAGGACCGTTCATGACCTTACAACAACTGCGCTACCTCATCGCCATCGCCGAGTACGGCTCCATCAACGCGGCGGCGCAGAACCTGTACGCCTCGCAGTCAAACCTTTCCACCGCCATCAAGGAGCTGGAGCAGGAACTGGGCATTTCCGTGTTCACGCGCAGCAACCGCGGCGTCACGCTCACCAACGACGGCACCGAGCTTTTGGGCTACGCGCGCCAAGTGGTGGAGCAGGCCGATATGCTGGAAGCCCGCTATGCCGGCAAGGGCACCTCCCACCTGCGGCTGGCCGTGTCCACGCAGCACTATGCGTTTTCCGTGCAGGCGTTCGTGAACGTGGTGGAGGCGTGCGAGGGCGACGACTACGAGTTCATCCTGCGCGAGGCCACCACGGCGGAGATCATCGACGACGTGCGGGCGTTTCGTAGCGAAGTGGGCATCCTCTACACCGATGGCTTCAACCGTCGCGTGCTGCAGAAAGCGTTCGAGGACGCCAACTTGTCCTACCATCCCCTGTTCGAGGCCGACGTGCACGTGTTCGTGGGAGAGCACCATCCCCTTGCGCACCGCACGCTGCTTGCGCCGAGCGACCTGGAGCCCTACCCCCGCTACTCGTTCGAGCAGGGGACCTCCAACTCGTTTTACTACTCCGAGGAGCCGTTGAGCTACCTGCCGCACGCGCGCAACATCCGCATCTCGGACCGCGGCACACTCACCAACCTTTTGACCAGCCATAACGGCTACACGCTTTCCACCGGCGTGCTTTCGGCGGAAATGCAGTCGGGCATTGCGAGCATCCCGCTTAACGTGGACGAGCGCATGCAAGTGGGCTACGTCATGCACGCCGAGCGCCGCCCAAGCGAACTGCTGCTGCGCTACATCAACCAACTCCACGCCATCATCCAAGCAAACCCCACCGTAAAGGCGCGGGAGAATTAGGGATCGAAGGTGCAATGCGTTCGAGCCGATAGCGGTCGGTTTTCATAGCGGCACCGCTTCTTTCAGGACGGTTTCACGAAACGGGCCGGGATCCAGCTCCGACATCTCGTACACATCGACACGCTTTCCACTCGCACGGCTCAACTCTTCCGCAACGCCGAATATGCCAAGGGGCCGAAAACCCGGTTGACCAACAAGAAGGATATCGATGTCGGAATCCTCCCGCGCCTCACAGCGAGCATATGAGCCGAACAGGCTTGCAGAGGCCATGCCATACTTATCAAGCAAAGGTAAGACCATCGTCCGCAGCTCATCAATACTGTACACGTCGGAGGACACAATCGCACCACCTTAGTTGTCCGTCGCCTCAGCTTTCCAAATCGTTATTACGCATTGTACCATCCGGCAGCG
This sequence comes from Rubneribacter sp., assembly GCF_965361815.1. Taxonomy (NCBI): domain Bacteria; kingdom Bacillati; phylum Actinomycetota; class Coriobacteriia; order Eggerthellales; family Eggerthellaceae; genus Rubneribacter; species Rubneribacter sp. Next base: position 25,670 of record NZ_CBDTNW010000054.1, on the reverse strand, counting down.
CTACTCCATTTGTCCGCACCTCTTGAGCGATGGAGCCAAACTAGAAAATACTGCATAGGAAACCGTTCGATCGCTGGAAAACAACCAGACTGCGACATCACAAGGACCGTTTTTGCAAGACGGAGAGGATTCGCACCGGATCGTCTTTCCTCGACCAGGCGTTTTTTGCGCTTGATCGCGGCACGACTCCCCTGACGGTCCCAAGGTGTCGCAATCTGGTGAAAAAGCTTCGGGAGACCCCTCGGATGGCGAGAAATCACCGAAGTCGGAAGATGAAACCGCACGAGCATGCCTCTCGACAGCATTGCGCAATCACCGACCTGGTATTTCTCTTGCACCATGGAGGGGCGGGGCCGCAAGGTTTTCCGATTTCGGTGATTTCTCGCCATCCGAGGGGCCTCCCGGAGCCGTTACCGCGCATTACCCCATCCGGCAATACTGTTTTATTCGTTGGCGCCGTCCCGTCGGCACATGGGTGTTTACTTGTTTCTTTCATAGACGTAAACTTGTGTACACACCAGAAAGGGCGGGTGATTATGGCTACGAAAACGTTTTCAAGCAGAGTTGACAGGGATGCGCTTGCGTATGCAGACGCGATGACGCGACGAGAATTTGGTATGTCTTACGGTCAGTATTGCGGATCGGTTCTTATAGACGCCATTCGCCAGGGAGAGAGCCTGCCCCGTCCATCACGCACGTCCGAAACGCAGCGGAAGCAAGCCGCCATCTCCACGCTCAAAAACTTCTCGCGGCAGCACAAAAACGAGGCCGTAGGGCGCCTGTCGGATGCGCAGATCAAGGACCTGATTGCGAGCCGCTATGAGTAAAGCCTTGCTGCTCGACACCAACATCCTCCTCGACGCAGCTATGGGAGAGCGGCCAGGGTGGGCTGCCGCAACGCTGCTCCTCGACGAGATTGCGTATGGGGGCGCAACAGGGTACGTATCCGCCTCTTCCCTGAAAGACGTCTACTACGTTCTGACAAAGTACGCCAATGAGTCCGCTGCGTGCGCCTATGTGGAAGCGGCTCTCGATGCGTTCACCATCCTTGGGGTTGATGAGGGCATATGCCGCCTTGCCCTCAGGTCGAACGAACCTGGTTTCGAGGATGGCCTCATCTGCGCCTGCGCCGAAAGCGTCCCGGTGGACTTCATCATCTCGCGCGACGAAAAGGCGTTTCGCAAATCCACCATCAGACGCCTATCAGCCCAGGATTATCTTGATCTGTTTTGCGAGGTGAAGGAGGTTTCCCTGCGGGAGTCCGACACGGCTTAGTGGATGCGGAGAATGACGTAGAGAGCGAACGGCGCCGTGTACACGGCGACGCTGGTTGCGGCCGTGATGCCCCTCCCGCCAGCGCCGAGGAAAGAAGCACGATGACAAGGCGCAGGTAGACCAGGCCGAAAAACACGTACGCTCCCTTTTGCAGCCTCGTCCAAAACGCAGCAGCCATACGACGCTTCACCTGCGGAAACGAGGTGACTCCCAGCACTGCCAGCAGCGCCAGCAGCGTCATGACCACCGCGAAAAACACGAGCAGCCACGCGCCATCCGCCGCCTTGTCCCTCGGCCGACGTGCGCGCCGGCGCGCCGCCTGAGTGCCGCGTTCCGCCGGAAACACTGCGCCTACCGCTCACCGCCCTGTCCATCTACAAGGTCTATGACCTCCTGTTTGCTATGGACGCCGAGCTTTGCGTAGATGTTGCGCATATGGGTTCGCACCGTGTTCTTCGAAACCACCAGCTTCTCGGCTATGTACGGCAGGTCGCGGCCCTTGAGCACCAGCGCAAGCACCTCCGTCTCCCTCGCCGACAACCCCGCGCTTTCGGCAACGACCAGGCACGCCTCCCTTCCGACATCTGCGGCAGACCGGTCGCGCGCCTTCGCGGCGACATCCGAATCGCCGCAGGAGCCATCACGCCGCTCAGGAGCTCTCAAACGGAACCTGACAGCGAAGAACACGAACTATTACCGTCGTGACGCATTGGAGGCTGCCGAGGACTCGCGGAAACCCAGAGACGGTAAAATATCGTCGAAAACTTCCGGATCCATTACCGTTGGCGGCAGCGAAATCAAGCTGCGGTTGAATGCGGTTGAATGCCGCATCGAGCGCAGACTATGTCGCGGCAAGTGCAAGCCGCAAGACGCCGTCGCAGGTGAAAGCGCACGACGCTGCACCTGAAAACACAAAGGCCACCGACGCAAACGCGCGAATCGCAGGCGGAAATCCGGCGCAGCGAAAACACGACAAGCGCGAATGCCTGCGCGCACAAGAAGGACCCGCCTGCACCGAAACGCGGGCGGGTCCTTGGCGTATGCCGCCCGCTCCCTAGCGCGCGTTGCTCACGTAGGGCGTTTTGTCCTTGAGCAGCACGTCATGCGCGCCGCCCTCCACGATGGACGTGGCAGACACCAGCGTGAGCTTCGCCTTGTCCTGGAACTCGGGGATGGTGAGCGCGCCGCAGTTGCACATGGTGGATTTCAGCTTGAGCAGCGTCACATCCACGTTGTCCTTCAAGCTGCCGGCGTAGGGCACATAGCTGTCCACGCCCTCCTCAAACGTGAGGGTCTTCTTCTTGCCGCCCAGGTCATAGCGCTGCCAATTGCGCGCGCGGGCCGATCCCTCGCCCCAGTACTCCTTCATGTAGGTGCCGTTCACCATCACCTTGTTCGACGGGCTTTCGTCGAAGCGCGCGAAGTAGCGGCCCAGCATGACGAAGTCGGCGCCCATGGCCAGCGCGAGCGAGATATGGTGGTCGTAGACGATGCCACCGTCGGAGCACAGCGGCACGTACACGCCCGTCTCGCGGAAGTACTCGTCGCGCGCCTTCGCCACCTCGATGGTGGCCGTGGCCTGACCGCGGCCGATGCCCTTCGTCTCGCGCGTGATGCAGATGGATCCGCCGCCGATGCCGATCTTCACGAAGTCCGCGCCCGCCTCGGCCAAAAAGCGGAAGCCCTCGGCGTCCACCACGTTGCCCGCGCCTATCTTCACCGTGTCGCCGTAGTGCTCGCGCACCCATTCGATGGTCATCTTCTGCCAGTCGGAAAAGCCCTCGGAGCTGTCGATGCACAGCACGTCCGCGCCGGCCTCCACGAGCGCCGGCACGCGCTCGGCATAGTCGCGGGAGTTGATGCCCGCACCCACCATGTAGCGCTTGTGCGCGTCCAGCATCTCGTTGGGGTTGGACTTGTGCGAGTCGTAGTCCTTGCGAAACACGAGCGCCACCAGGCGGTCGTCCGCGTCCACGATGGGCAGGGAGTTCAGCTTGTTGTCCCAGATTATGTCGTTGGCAGCCTTGAGCGTGGTGTCGGCCGGCGCAACGATGAGTTTCTCGCGCGGGGTCATGAAGTCAGACACCTTCTCGTCCAGGCCCATGCGCGACAGCCGATAGTCGCGGCCGGTCACGATGCCCAAAAGCTTGCCGTGCGCGGTGCCGTCGTCGGTAACGGGCATGGTGGAGTGGCCGTATTCCTCCTTGAGCGCCACCACGTCGCCCAGCGTCATGTCGGGCGAGAGGTTGGCATCGGAGGTGACGAAGCCGGCCTTGTAGTCTTTGACGCGCGCGACCATGGCCGCCTCGTCGGCGATGGATTGGTTGCCGTAGATGAACGACAGGCCGCCCTCGGTGGCCAGCGCCACAGCCATGCGGTCGTCGGACACGGCGGTCATGATGGCCGACACCATGGGGATGTTAAGCGAAAGCGGGCACTCCTCCTCGCCTTTGCGGTATTTCACAAGCGGAGTCTTCAAGCTCACGGCCGCAGGCACGCACGATGCCGGCGTATGCCCCGGAACCAGCAAGTACTCGTTGAAGGTACGGGACGGCTCGTCGAAATAGTAGGCCATGGGCTCCTCCATCTGCGGTCGGCGTGGGACGGATGCCGACCGAGCGCTGACCTGCGCGCCGGGCGACGTCCGTTGATCGGATGCTACCCGCTATTATAGCCACGCCGGCGCCGCCCGCGCGAGGCTCGTTCCGGGAAAACTCCGAATGTGGAGAAATATTCGTGTCAGGGGAGGGGCGAGCGAAGCGGAGAGCGGCGCGAGCGAGGCGCGGCGAGGCGAGGGTAGCGAAGACGCGGCGCTCAAGAACGCAGACGCAGCGAGGAGGGCGCAACACAACCCGCGATGCCCGCAACCTTGCAACGTTGCGGGTCGAAGGTCGCAAGGTTGAATGTCGCAGCAAGCACACCCCACCCCCCCCCTACAGCTTGCACTTGCACTGACATTCAACCCTAACGCTTTCGCAGCCACATCCTCCTTCCGCGCCCCGGCGGAGGGGAGGCTGCGCTCCCGCATCCTCCTTCGATCAAGGGCCCCTTCTCGGAGATTCGATTCCCCCAACCCTCTTGCAAACGTCGAATCGCCGGGAAGGGCCCTGCGCGCCCTGCATGGTTATTGCCGCGCGTCCCCGCCCGCCTGCTTCTCCACCACGCTCATAAGCTCTTGCTTGGAGTGGACCCCCGTTTTGGCGTACACGCGCTTGATATGCGCCCATACCGTGTTTTCGGAGATGACCAGCTCCTCGGCGATGAACCTGGCCGAGCGGCCGCGCGCCAGGTAGCCGAGGATCTCGCGCTCGCGGCGCGTCAGGGCGAAGCGCGCCGCCACCGCGTCCACACCGGTTCCGAGCGCGCCTTCGACGGCAGGCGCCGCTCCGGGCGCGTCGCCGCAGCGCGAGGGCTCGCTTTCCGCGTCTGCGCCCCGCGCGCCCTCGTCCACGCCCCCAGCGGCATCCCGCGCGCCCTCCGCGCCCGCATCCCGCGCCTCCTTCGCGTCCTCGCCCGCAGGATGCGCGCGCCGCAGAGCCACCACGAACGCGATGGCCAGCGGGTAGATGGCCGCAAACGCAAGCAGCGTCAAAAGCGAAAGCCCGTGGTCGGCGCTCAGCGCGCCAAGAGCGTTGCCGATGCCCAGCCCAACGACCAAAAACAGCCCCGAGCCTCCCAGGTACACGCTGGACAGCACGTAGCTCGACACGCGCAACGTGCGGGCGCGATCGACGATGAACAGCAGGAACACCATGCCGCACACGTCGTAGCACGCGATCATCACCAAGCCGGCAAGCCCGCCCAGCGCCTCGCCGAAAAACGGCAGCAGCGAGAGGAGCACCAGCATGACCGGCAGGCACCCTTTGTACACCGCCGCGGGATCGGGATGCAGCACGGTCAACCCCGCCACGACGGCCGTGATCGCCGTGGCCGCCACCAGCGGCATCCACATGTTCACGTCGCCCACGATGTGCTCGGACTGCGACCCGAGCACAGTGGTGTGCAGGATGCCCACCACGCCCACGAGCACGAACAGGCACAGGTACGCCTGCAGCAGCCGGAAGCGCTCTCCCCGCGCCGGCAGCAGCGCCGCCTGCGCGGGAAACGTCGTCGCACGCTTGAGACGCGCCAGCGTAAGCGCGGAAACCGCCACCGCCACGAAGGAGAACACGCTGGCCGCGAACGACCCCAAAAGCGGAACCGCCGACACAAGCGCGCACTGGACGCCCAAACCGCCAAGCACCTGGGCGACGCCCGTCGCCGCATCGGGCTCGGCCGCAAACACCTCAAGCCACGCGCCGTTGAGCACGATCTGCGCGAACCCGCACAGCAACCCGTAAAGCGCAGCCGTAGCGCCAACGGGCAGCCCGGCCGTGGCGCCCGTCGCGCTCAGAAGAAACCCCGCAAGCAACGAGGCGACCGCAGGCGCTTGCGACAGGCCTCCCGGACGCAGGCGGCCGAACCCCGCCAGCAGCAAGATGGCGAGCGCGGTGACAAACGAGGTGGCGTTCATCGTGAACATGAAATCAAGCTCGGACACGAACCCAACGCTTTGGGACACCGACCCCATCACCGTGATGTAGGCAACCGATATCGCGGTCTTGCACAGACCGAACCCCACCGCTCCCAGCGCTTTGTCAGCCAACCCGTTTGCCACGCGACCTCCTCCCCTCGGTATTGTAGCCGCTCTTCGCGAAAAGCACGGCGGCGGCAGGCGAAAAACGGTCGGCGCATGGACTATCAGCAAACGCATGAACAGGCATGATTCGAAAATTAACCGAAAATCGGGGAGTGGTCGGCCCGACAGGCAGACGCGAAATGCACCCATTCCCGGTGTCGATTTCCCCGCGCCCGCAACCCATACTGGCAGCCGGCGGCCGCGCAGAGCCGCGCATGGCATGGCCGCCGATCCCGCAGCAAGACGACAAGGAGGGAGCAAGCATGGAACTTGATCGCAGGAACTTTCTCAAAGGGTCGCTCGCGCTTGGCGGCGCAGCCGCGCTCGGCGCCCTGGCCGGATGCGCCGCGCCGCAGCAAGCAGGCGACGGCCAGGCAAACGATACCGGATCCGAGTCGCAAAAGAACGCCCCCGAAAGCTTCACCGACGGCAAGTGGATCGGCACGGCCATGGGCCACGACGACACGCTGTACGTGCAGGTGACCGTGGCCGGCGGCGACATCGCCGGCGTGAGCGTGCTGCGCTGCGACGACACGATCGGCATCGGCTCCACCGCCGCGCCGATGATGGCCGCGCGCATCCTGGAGGCCAAGAACCTCGACGTGGACACCGTCACCGGCGCCACCACCACCTCGATGGCCGTCCAGACCGCCGTGGCCGACGCCATCGAAAACGCCGGCGGCGACCCGAAGGACTACCGCCTGGGCACCACCGCCCCCAGCGGCGGCACCGCGCAAACCGCCGAGGTGGACGTGGCGTTCATGGGCGCCGGAACCGCGGGCCTTGTCGCGGCGACGCGCCTGCTGGAGGCCGGAATGTCCGTCATCCTGTTCGAGAAGCAGGACATCGCCGGCGGCTCCATGCCCATGACGTACTCGGGCGTGGCCGCTGCGGAATCGCAGCTGCAGACGAACTACGCCCTCGGTCGCGCCGACGAGAACCCCATGTACAAAAAGGAGCTCATGCTGGGCGTCATGCAGAAGTACCTCGTCGCCGAAAACGACCGCTTCGACGGCGCGATGCCCTACCAAACGGCCATGTACTCGAATTCGGGCCAGCTCGTCGATTGGATGCACGGCATGGGCATCGGCTTCTACAGCCTGGGCGTGAACAAAGCCTACGGCGTCACGCCCTACCTGGCCCCAGGCTGCTACATGGGCGGCTGCGGATACGCGAAGGATTTTCTTGTGGACCGCATCAGCGCGCTCGGCGGGCAGATCGTGTACGCCACGGAGGTGACCGAGCTTGCGCAGGATGCCGACGGCCGCGTCACCGGGCTCAAAGCGAAGGGGCGCGACGGCTCCACCTGGACCGTCACGGCGAAAGCGGTGTGCCTCACGTCGGGCGGCTTCGCGGCGAACGAGGAGATGCTTAAAGAGCACTACCCTACTTACGCGGAGTTCAAGTTCAACTGCGCCCCCGGCTCCACCGGCGACGGCATAAAGCTGGGCATGCAGGCGGGCGGCGCCATCGAGTGCATGGGGCGCGAGCTGGGCGCGTTTCTGTCCACCACGAACCAGGCCGGATCGAACTTCGAGATCGCCTTCCTGTACCAGACCACGCCAGGCATCCTCGTGAACGCATCGGGCAAGCAGTTCGGCAACATCATGTCCAACAACCACGGCGTGCTCGGGCGCGCGCTGCTCGACGAGGCCAACGGCGGCGCGTTCTACTACATCACCGACGAAGCGGGCCGCATCACCACGAACAAAAACGAGCTGTACGCCATGGACACGTACAAGTGCCTCGAGCACCGCGGCGACATGGTGCACTACGACTCCGTGGAAGCCGCAGCCGAGGAGCTGGGGCTTCCCGAGCTGGCAGCCACGCTTGAGACGCACAACGCCCACGCGCTCGCCGGCGAGGAGGACGAGTTCGGACGCTCGAAGCTGCCCTACCTGGACACGCACAACGGCATCTGGGTGGTGTCCTGCATCCCCACGTTCTACCTGACCACGGGCGGGCTTGTCATCGACACCGCCGGACACGTGCAAAACGATGCCGGCGAGGCCATCCCCGGCCTGTACGCGGCGGGCGACGTGTGCGGCTCCATCGAGGAGAAGGACGGCCGCCCCTACGCCATGGGTTTCGACGCCGCCCTGAACTACGGCTACCTCATGGCCGAAACCGTGAAAGCCGAGATCTAGCGGGCGGACACCGCATCGCTTTCGGCCCTTCGAACCCAAGCGGCCCCGGCGCAGCCCGCCTCCCGCGCGCCGGGGCCTTCGCGCGCCGGGGCCTTCGTGCGCCGGGGGCGCCCTCTGCGGCCTTCCAACGCGCCGTGCCCTTTGCGCGCCAGAGCCGAAATCCTTGCGAGCCGGACCACCACGCGCCGGATCCTCGTGCGCCGGGCCTCCGCGCGCCGCGCCCTTTGCGCGCCGAGGCCGCGCTCTTTCGCCAGCCGCCCTGCGCTACCCCATGCCCAGCCACGCCCGCACAAAGGGGAGCCGCCCCGTCACGAACGCCACCAAGATGAGTGCCGGCAGTTTCTTCGGTTATGTCAAATTTGGCGAACTTATGTGGTGAGCACCGCTCAGAGTTTTACATATCGTGTCGAACGGCCCCTCCCCTCTTTGCGCACAAGATTCATCCGCTCAAGCTCTGATAAAAGACGAAGGGTGACATCGCGACCGGTATGAGCAAGCCTCTCGATTTCGGCACGTGGCAACGCTACTCCTTTAGGCATTGCAGACAGGATCGCTTTTTGCTCTAGCGTAATCGAGGCCCGAGAAGGAACAGGCAATATCACTTGAACCGACCCTTTTCCCACGTTAAATTCGGGCGCAGCGCCAGTTGGCTCATAGAGGCTTCTGATGCGAAGAATTCCCGTGCCCATTTTCTCGATATAACCAAGTCTAAAGAACAAATTCGCCAAAATGGGATTGCGCGGAGAAGAGAGCATGCCACGCAAGTATTCATCTTCCGTGATGTCGGGCGGCAGACCACCGGGAGACGTAATTTCTATACGATTCTCGAAAAACCGAATAAGAATATCGGCAGGAACATCCCATGTTCGATGAACAAGCGCGTTTGCCACAGCTTCTCGGAAAGCATCTCGGGGCAGTAGATAGTGCGTCTCCCGGGTAATGCCGTCAACAAGCTCATACGAATAGTAGCGATCAAACATACGAAGAGCGGCCTCGTGTTGCCGCAGCACCGATTCCCCAACCACGGTTTCATGATCAAGAATTTGGTCTATGGAGCTTCCGAACTTGGCAATATCCACTCCAGGCGCCGAATTGCGGTCAGCCACCCAAAGCGCCGCGTTATTGAACGTGCCATCTTTCGCTGCAAGATCAAGCGAGCGCAATACATTGAGATCAAGATTATCCACACCAAGCTTGTCATGCAATTCCCGTGAAAGCAATTCAAAACTTAAATCTTGATCAGGGCTTTTAATTCCGTCAAGACTCTGACCGTTTCCGGCAAGCACAAGGCGGCGGTATTCAATCCGGGGGACTTCAACCGTTGCAGCGTCCGCTCGCCAAAAAGCCTTTCCATGATACAGATAAGGCTTATCAGGACTATCGTAGACAATCAAGCTAATTGTTTTATTCGCAGGATCCGGCTTTAGTTCAAACCGAGGAATTGGTTCAATGGAATCATTGATGAGGGTTTCGATGCGCAGGCACTCATCAATTAAGTTACCACGCAATCCAACAATTTCACCATTGTCGGCAATTCCGAAAACAATTGCTCCCGTTGTGTAGTTCGCGAAGGCGCTTACTGTTTCCAGAAATGTGCGAGTGATTTCAGATTTGTATTCAAGAACTGCTGTTTCCCTATGCACTACGACCCCTTTCCGCAATTCTAACCGACGATTTTAACACTTTATGCGTTTTCGTCGTGAATGAAGGACGACGAAAATAGAAATCGTCGGTTTTCGTCGGCGACAAAAATGATGAAAGCCGCAACCTCGGCGAATTACAAAGCGCGGTCCTGCATCCATTAAAATAGTTGGAAAGAGAAGTTTCAACTAAAGAGAAACTTTCAGAACCCCCCCCCCCTCGCCTGGTGCCAAGCAGGCTAGAAACCCTCGCATATCAAGAATATACGTATGTGTGACGCGCAAAGGCGCGCTCGGCTGGGCGCGCCCCGCCCGCGTGCGGGTCCCGCCGCCCGCTTTGCCTCCTCAGCGGGCTGAATGCCACTTTTCGCGGTTTTTGCGATTGCGGTAACAATTACGGCTGCAAGCACGACCACGACTGCGACTGAGTCCGCCGTCACAGCCGTGCTTGCAACCGAAACCGCAGTCGCAAGTTCGCCCAAGCACAGCCGCAGTCTGCCCTGTGGTAAGGAATGCGAAAATTTTCAGCGTCTGGCCGTTCGATCTTCGAAGACCAACCTTTGCGGAGCTTGAATCGCAGTTTCGGCAACATAGTGCATTTTGCGTATTTTATTTCGCATTATTATTGAATAATAATGCGCATTTTCTATACTGTGCTTACTCTGCTGGAGGCCGAAACGAACCGGGGAGGATGCCATGCCCATCAGCGTCACCGCGACGGAAGTCGCCCGCAACTTCAGCGGCGTCATGGAGAAAGCGCGGGCAGCCGGAAGCGTAACCGTCATCAAAAACAGTCGCCCCATCGCTCGAATCACTCCCATTGACGCCGTCAAAGGGGAGCGCAATGCAGAGAGCAAAGCTGTCAGATTGGGGAAAGAATTTATCGACGAATACGCTGACGTCTTTGCCGAGCTCGCAAAATGAAACGCAATTGGGAGTACCTTACTCACAGCGACGTAAGGACCATACACACCCACCTTATCCAAAAGTTCGGCGGCCTCGATGGCTTGAGAGACGAAGGGCTCTTCGATGCCGCATTGGAGCAGCCACGCCAAACATTCGATGGCAAGGACCTTTACCCAACAGCCGCCGAAAAGGCCGCCCGCTACGCATACGGCATTGTCAGGAACCACCCTTTCGCAGATGGCAACAAACGAACAGGGACAGCCTGCATGGGAATGTTCCTTGCTATAAACGGTTTCCGATTCAAACCACGGCACGATAAGTTACTGCAGGTCGTTCTTGCTGTCGCCGACGGGTCGATGGGATACGACGAACTGGCGGCCTGAGTGGACAGGCAGATACAAAAGCCCCAGGACGCCGCGCGCGCCCTGCCACGCGCGCCCGAAATTCGCAAACAGCCCGCCCCTCTTGGCCAGCCGCCCCACGAACGCGGCAATCATACCCGCCGAACCCGCATGACACGGCGCAAAGCCGAAACGCTACCCCAGGCCCAGCCACGTCCGCACGATGGGAAGCCACCCCGCCACGAACACCACCAAGATGAGCGCCGGCAGCACGAAGCGCACGTATCCCCGCGTCCAGCGGGGGAACCGCAGCCCCTTGCCGGCGTCGGCCTCGGCAACAAACGCGTCCCAGCCCCAGCCCTTGCGCGTGGTGCAGAACAAAAGGAACACGAGACCGCCCAAGGGCAGCACGTTGTTGGACATGAGGAAGTCCTCAACCGCCTGGATGTTTCCTATGCCGGGCACCTCGAACCCCGCCCACACGTTGAAGCCCAGAACGCACGGCAGGCTGAGCAGCGCGAGCGCCACACCGTTCGCCAGGGCCGCCCGCTCGCGCAGAAAACCCCACTGGTCCATGCAAAAGCTCACGATCATCTCGAACACGGCGATGACCGTGGACAGCGCTGCGAAGCTCATGAACAAGAAGAACAGGGTGCCCCACACGGCCCCGCCCCACATCTGGGCGAACACGCTCGGCAGCGTGACGAACACCAGCCCCGGCCCCGCCCCCGGCTCCACGCCGTAGGCGAAGCACGCCGGGAAGATGATGAGGCCCGCCATCACGGCCACGAGCACGTCCAGGCCGGCCACGTTGAGCGCCTCGCCCGTCAGGCTGCGCTCCTTGCCAATGTAGCTGCCGAAGATGGACATGGACCCCGCCCCCACCGACACCATGAAAAACGCCTGGCCCATGGCGGCGTACACCGCCTCGGCGAACGTGGACCACTGCTCGGCCGGCGTGGAACCGGCGAACAGCTTGCCGAAGTCCGGCATGAGGTAGAACTCCAGCCCCGCGCCCGCGCCCGGCAGCGTCACCGCCCGCACGCACAGCACGGCCAGCACCACGAACAGGGCCGCCATCATCACCTTGGTCACGCGCTCGATGCCCTTCTGCAGTCCCGCACGCACCACGATCACGCCGATGGCCACCGTCACCAGCATGAACACCGCCATCTCCACCGGGTTTGCCAGCATCTCCTCGTAGACGCCCTGCACTCCGGCGGCGTCCAGCCCGTCAAACGCACCCAGGGCGCTTTTCGCCATGAACGCCAGCATCCAGCCGGTGATGGTGGTGTAGAACATCATGAGCAGGTAGTTCCCGCCGAATGCGATCCACTTGAACCGATGCCAGCGCGTGCCGGCAGGTTCCAGCGCGTTGAAGCTGCCCGCCACGCCTTTGCGGCTTGCGCGCCCCACCGCAAACTCCATCACCAAAATAGGCAGGGCGAACACCAGCAGGAAGAACACGATGAGCAGCACGAACGCCGCGCCGCCGTATTGCCCCACAATATAGGGGAAGCGCCATACGTTGCCCAGCCCAATCGCGCAGCCTGCGCTGATCAGGATGAACCCCAGGCGTGATCCGAATTTCTCGCGTGCCATGGCTCCTCGCTTATCGAAAAGCGTCCGACGGCGGCGCAGCGCGGCCCGCAAGCCGCCCGGTCCTGACGCGCGCCGCGATTCGCAGGCCACGCCTTCGGGAGCAATCCGCGCGCCGCGCTTATCGACCGCAGCTCGCGCATCGCGCCACCGCCAGACGCGAAAAGGCAATGCGAGCAGTGTAGCGTAAAACCAAGCAGCTGGAACACCCTTTTCGGTCGCAAACGCGCTTTCTGCGAATTCCCCATCGAACGAAACCGCACGAGAGGCCGCCCCTCTCTGTCAAACCAGGATCGACCGAGGCAGGGACGGGATCGCCGCGCGCGGCGGCCCGGGCGGCCCGCACCGGGCCCGGCCCGGCCTGCAGCGGCGGCGGCTCGCCAAGAAGGAGGGTCGCCGATGGCGAGAAATCACCGAAGTCGGAAGACGCGGGCGCCCTTTCGCCTTACGGTGGAAGCGAAACCCCTGGTCGGCGATCGCGCATCATCGGCAGAGGGCCCGTCCGGACCGCATTATCTTCCGACTTCGGTGATTTCTCGCCAATATCCCCCCCGTTCCGCTGTTAAACCAGGATTGGCAGAGGCCAGGCCGGTTCGCCGGGCAAAATCCTACCCGTCAGGCGGGGAGGGCCTTGCCCGGCGCCCGACCAGGGAAGGCTCGGTTCGAGATTCGGCAAACACCGGTTCGTGCCAACGGTGGTTTAACAGCGGATGGTTTCTAGCATAGAGGCCCGCCCGAAGCGGCACGGATCGCATCTTGTGTACAGCTCGAGAAGCAGCCTTTCATCCCGATGAGAGAGTTTTCCCAGATCGGGAATCCCAGCGAAATCGCCACTAGCCCCTCGGCGCGTTTTTCCGGGGGAAAATCCATGCACAAAACGCGATCCGCGCCATTTCGTGAGTATCCCAGCGACTTGCAAGCAGTCAATGATATCTGAGCATACAATTACAGAAAAACTGGCCGGGGAAAGCCCAGTCAGTCGAATGCGGAGCCGGGCACGACCGGTCGGATGCGGCCGAGCAGTCACGGCCGGTCGGGCACTGTCGGCAGGGCGTCGCCAGCAGGATGCGACCGAACGGCAATCCCGAGCACGGCACAGCGGCAAAGCAAAGGAAAACGACCCGAACGGACAGATGTTCCCGCATCGCGAAGCGGCAATCGGCAACGGAGACAACGCCGGCGCTTTCCCGCTTGCCCCGCTCGCCTCCCATCCGCCTCGTCGCTCGCCCAAAGCACCGAACGCGTCCAGGGGTATAATCCACCCGACAACCCAACTCGCGCAAAAGGAGGGGCCGTGATCAAACTCGAAGGGCTGCCGCTCGCCATCGCAGCGATGGCGCTTGCGGAGTCCGTGGACTTCATGATGTCCGCGACGCTCATGCACACGCCCCCCCTTCATGATCGCACGCTACCTTGTGAAGATCTCCGTCGCGCTCGCCATCCTCGCACGCCCCAACGCTTTCCGCGCGCTGCTCTCGCGCAAGGCGCTCCCCGCCATCCTCGGCGCAACCGGATGCGCGGGCGCCCTCCTGCTTTTCCTTGCACCCGGCACCGCCGCCGTGATGACCGCCACCGTCCTCGTCTCGGCAAGCGAGGCGTGCCTGTTCGTCGGACAGGCCCTCGTGCTCTTCTCCTCCGCGAACCGCGACATCCTCAAAGCCGCGATGACGGGCATCCTGCTCGCCTTCGGCATCGCGGTCGTGTCCTTCGCCCTGCCGACGGTGTTCTCTCTGCTCATGCAGATTGCCGCCCTATGCTCTCTCTCCGCTTTGGTGAGCAGACCCCACCAACCGCACGATCCCAAGCCCGCCGCCAGTCGGACAGCCGCAGCGCCCGTCATCCCCTGGTCGCTTGTCGCCGTGCTCGCGCTCTTCTCGTTCGGCACCCAGTTCGCCTTCGTGTTCGGCAGCATCGACTGCGACTGGGCGATGGTCTACGCGCTCGGCGTCCTTGCGGGCGCAGGGGTCATGCTGCTCGAATTCCGCGTTTTCTCCGCATCGAGGATATCCACCCTGGACATCACCTGCGCACTGTTCATCGCAGTGCCCGTCATGCTCGTGGGCGCAGGACACAGTTCGGGCGAGGCGTTCATGTCCATCGTGAACGTCGGCGACTGCCTCTTCGTTCCGCGAATGCTCCAGGTGGTGCTGCGCGCGTCCGAGGAGGACTCGACGGATCCCATCAGGGGCGTGTGCCTCGCCCACATCGTCGCAACCTCTTCTTTCATGCTCGCGACCCTGCTTGGGATAACCGGAACGCTTGGCTCGGGAGACGGAACGCTCAAAACGGCGATCTCCATAGCCGTGGCCGCTGGATGCATCTTCAGCGCGTTCATCCTCTACTCGGGCCGCGTGCGCGACGACGCCTTCGAGTACGTGCGGGCAAACGAACGAGCCGAGGCGTACGGCGCGACCACCGAAGACGCGAGCGGTCCGATCTCCCCCGACACGCTCAGACGCGTAGCCGACGAGCTCTACCTCACCCGCCGCGAGACGGAGGTGCTCGCGCTTCTCGTAGGAGGACGCGAGCTCGACGAAGTGGGAAACGAGCTGTGCATTTCGATGAGCACGGTGAAAACCCATGTGCTTCACATTTACCAAAAATTTGGGGTTCATTCCAAACGCGAGCTTGTCGAAGCCGTGAACAGGGAATCCTCTCAGCAAGGCTGAGAAAAACGGCACCGGCTGCGAGGAAAATCAGCCTGCCCGGTTGATGCCGAGCGAAGCCTTTCCCCCTACCGTCGGAGGCGGCCGCAAAACGGCGGCCACACCGAGCGAGGAGGAACAGGGATGGAACTCACCAGAAGAAGCTTCTTGGGAGCGGCGACGATCGGCGCGGGACTCGCAATGGCGGGTCTGGCCGGCTGCGCGGCTCCCGCCGGCAAGAGCGAGGGCGGCGCAGCCGAGGCAGCCGCCGTTCCCGCGAACATCGCGGAGACCGTCGACTGCGACATCGCCGTCGTGGGCTCGGGGGCGGCGGGCTTGGCCGCCTGCGTCGAAGCGGCGCAGAACGGGGCCCACGTCCTCTGCTTGGAGCGCAACAACTTCGCGGGAGGCAACGCCAACCTCACCCGTTGCATCTTCGGCATCGGCTCGTCCATGGAGAAGGCCCAGGGAGAGGAGGCCGACGCCGGCGAATTCGTCCGCATGGAGCTCGAAAGCTCGCAATGCCGCGGCAGCGGGCCGGCCATCGTGGATCTGGCCGAGCATTCCGGCGAGAACATCGACTGGCTTATGGACAACGGCGTCGTCTTCGAATGCCTGGAGCACGGCACCGCCCACAGCTTCACCGGCGCCCCCGCCGGCGGCAACGAGCGCTACGTGACCCCCATGCTCGCCGCATGCGACAAGCTCGGCGTTGAGATACGGCTCAAAACCTGCGCGACGAGCCTCATCCAAGACGAATCGGGAGCGGTCATCGGACTCTACGCCGACGGACCCGACGGCGCCATCCAGGTCAACGCCAAAGCGGTCATCCTCGCAGGAGGCGGCTTCGTGGAGAACGCCGACTACATGCAGGATTTCGGAATAGACCTCTCGAAGTCCATTCAGCTTGGAAATCCGGGACACGACGGGTCGACCATCCAGATGGCGCTCGACGCCGGGGCGAAGAGCAACATGAAGAACGCGGGGTTCCAGCTTTGCATGCAGGTGGACGGCCTTCCCCCGTACACGTCGGGCGGGCTGATGTCGTCCACGATGGGGGATTCCATCCCCATGGCCGTGTGGGTCAACCAAGACTGCAAGCGCTTCGTGAACGAGGACTGCTGCCTTGAGAACTGGGCGATGGCCGACATGACCACCATGGGCAACGACGAGACGTACCTCGTCTGGGATTCAAGGACCCTCGATGCGTTCGTCGAGTACGTGACGGGCAACGGAGCGACGGAGGACGAGGTCATGGCCGAGTTCGAACAAGGCCTCGACGCCGGCGAGATCGTCCAGGCCGACACGCTCGAAGAAGCGGCCGACACCCTCGGCATAGACGCCGACGCCCTTCGCAAGACCATCGACCAGTACAACGCCTTCGCCGAGGCGGGCGTCGACAGCCACTACGGCAAAGGCGCGGAGTTCCTCTGGAAGATAGAGAACGCCCCCTTCACCATCATCCGCTCGAGCCACCTCATCCTCTGCTCGTTCGCAGGCGTGTGCACCGACCTGGACTACCGGGCCCTGCGAAGCACGAAGGAGCCAATACCGGGCCTTTACGCCGTGGGCAACGACGGAGCGATGCTCTGGGCGAGCGAGTACACGATCTGGATGCCGGGCGGCACGAACGCCTGCAACGTCCATTCCGGCCGAACGGCAGCGCGGCACGCAGCCTCCAACCTGTAAACCCGCAAAAGCCGCCAGTCGGCAGAGCGCTTAGCAAGGAGCACGCAAAGGGAGCGGGGCGGAGGCGAGCCGGACGGAGACGCCGACAAGACCGGCCAAATCAGGCGGGAGACACCCGCATGGAGGCTTCGGTGTACACGGGGGCGTCGGGGTTGCCGGAGTACAGGGACAGCTCGGCATCGTACAGATCTCCCGACAGGCGCCAGCCCTGCTCCCGAGCGAACGCGCGCAGGGCGTCGTAGGCGGCGAACAGGGGGTTGGGGGCGTCGGGGTTGCGCCGAGCGTCCGCCAAGTCGATGCGGTTCAGCCAACGCAGGTAGATTCCGGCCGGCTTCACGTGCAGACGATCCGACTCCACGCGTCGCACCAGGCGCATGTCCAAGTGCAGGCCCTTCGCGTAGTCGCCTGTTGCCACGCACGACGCCTCCACCCGGTAGCTACCCAGAAACTCCACCCCCGCCCCGAAGGCCTGGCAGTAGTCCATGTGCTCGTTGACGGCGGAGAGGAACGCATCCTCGGCATCCTCGCTGTACGGCGAGGGCGTTTCAAGGAAGTACTCCTCGGCGCAGGCGCTCACGCGCCACCGGTGCCCCTCCGGCGTGCGGTGGACGCGCCCCGCATCCGGGCCGAACGACGCGATCTCGGGCGAGTCGGCGCCGTCAGGCACGGCAGTGCGCCCGACGGCCGTGCCGCCGCGCATGTCGAATGCGCTGCGCTCGCTGGATACAGCGGCCTCGTCGTACGCATCGCCACCCGCAACGTGCGCATCGCCGCGCTCGCCTGGCGCGCTGTCCTCGCCGAGCGCAACGCGCCCATCAGGTGCATCGCTTCCGCCAGCCCCGGCATCGTCCAGCCACTCCCGCAGCGTCGCGCTGCGGTCGAGCGTGCGACGCAGCACCTCTCGCCTCACCTGCAGCTCGCGGATCTGCTGGTCCATGAGGCCCACGCGCTCCTCCAGCATGCCGTGCAGCCGCGGATCGTCGGGCTGCGCCAGGTACTCCCGAACCTCCCCAAGCGACGCGCCCGAGCTTTGCAGCGCCGACACCAGCATGTAGTCCAAAAATTGGAAATACGAGTACAGCCGGTACCCGTTTTCGGCGCGCACGGCAGGGCGCAGAAGCCCGATGCGATCGTAGTGGCGCAGCGTCTCCTTCGTCGTGCGGCAAAACCGCGCGAACTCCCCCGCTTTCATGAGCTCTTGCACCTGCGTCCTCCCTTCCAATACCGCAGGATTCCCGCGCCGCGCGTTTACGCGCCCGCACGTTCGCATGTCCGCGCATTCCCGCATTCCCGCTTGACTATGGTGTTACCCCATAGTTTAGGGTGGCTGCGAAACGACCGCAAGACGAAAGGAACCCGCGTGAACAAGGCACCGACCGACGCAGCCCCCTCCCCCGCGCATCCCGAAAACCCTGAAGACCCGCACACGCCGCTGGACGCCAAGGGCAACCCGCTGCCCGCGAACTGGCTGGCCCGCGTGGCCGTCATCTGGTGCGGGCAGGCCGTCTCCGTGTTCGCCACCTGCGCGGCCAGCTTCGCCGCCATCTGGTTCGTCACCGAGACCACGTCCTCGCCCGTGTGGCTCTCGCTCGCCTCGGCGGCATCGCTTCTGCCCGTCGCGCTGCTCTCGCCTCTTGGCGGCGTGGCGGCAGACCGACTCAACCGCAAGAAGGTCATGATCATTGCCGACGGCACGGCCGGGCTGTTCTCGCTCGTGCTCGCTATCTGCGCCGTGATCGGGATCGTCAACGTGCCGCTCATGCTGGCGCTTTTGGCCGTGCGCGCTTCGGCGCAGGCGTTCCACGGGCCGGCGCTCACCGCCGCCATGCCCCGCCTGGTGCCCGCCGACCAGCTTGTGCGCATCAACACCCTGGACCAAGCGCTCACCAGCCTCTCCGCCATCGCGGGGCCAGCGCTCGGCATCCTGCTGTACAACGTGGTGGGATTCCACGGCGTTATGCTGCTCGACGCCGCCTGCGCAGCCGTCGCCTGCGCCTGCCTGACCATCGCACGCATCCCAACGCCCGAACGGTCCGACGCATCGCGGCAAAGCGTCCTGGCCGACCTGCGCGAGGGCGCCTCGTTCGTCCTGCACGACCGGGGGCTTCGCAGCCTCATGCTGTTCGTCATGGCAACGATGCTTCTGCTCATGCCCGCAAGCTCGCTCGCCCCGCTCATGACCTACCAGCACTTCGGCGGCGACGGATACCAGGCATCTCTTGTGGAGGCCGTGTTCGGCGTCGGCATGCTGGCGGGATCGGCCGTCGCGTTTGCCTGGGGCGGCAAGAGGCGCCTTGCGCCGGTCATCATCGCATCAGGCGCGGCGACGGGGCTGGCTCTCGCCGGATGCGGGCTTTTGCAGCACGACCAATTCCCCTTGTTCGCCGTGCTCATGGGAGTGGCAGCCGCAGCCCTGGGCTGCTACAACGCGCCCATCCTACCCATCATGCAAAGGCGCACGCCGGAGGAGAAGACAGGCCGCGTGATGGGCATCTTTTTGACCGGATCGTCGCTTGCGGCACCTGTGGGACTGTCGTTTTCGGGGTTTGCGGCCGAGGCCGTGGGAATTGCGAACTGGTTTCTGATCTGCGGCGTCCTCATCGTTGTCGCCTGCGTGGCGGCTGCGGCCAGCAAGGGCATCCGCCTTTTGGACGAAACCGGGGAGACAAGCGACGAGAAGGGCGACGCGAGCTGACGGCAGGCGGCGCGGGCGGGCGCGCCAACCCCGGTGCGTTTGCGATCCAAGCTCAACCGGCGGTTCGGATTGCGGCCCTAACCGATGGCGCGCGGCAAGGAGGGCAGGTCTGGCGGGCCGGGTCTGCCCGCCAGACCTGTCGTGTTGCATCCGTCCGCCGCACCCCGTCCGTCGTCGCGCCCGTCTGCCGCTTCGCGCCTATCTCGCCCCGCCGCAAGCCCTACGCATTGCGCAGAAACGCCTCGTAGCCCTTGCGCGCCTCGTAGATGTCGGCCTTGCTCGTCACCTCCCACGGGCTGTGCATGGAAAGCACCGCCACGCCGGAATCGATGACGTCCATGCCGTACTCGGCCGGGATGTAGGCGATGGTCCCGCCGCCGCCCGCGTCCACGCGGCCCAGCTCGGCCGTCTGAAACGCCACGCCCGCCTCGTCCATCACGCGGCGCACGCGCGCCACGAACTCGGCGCTCGCATCGTTGCTGCCGCTTTTGCCGCGCGCGCCCGTGTACTTGTTGAACACCAGGCCGCGGCCCAGATACGCCGTGTTCTTCGCCTCGAACACATCAGCGTGCGCAGGATCGAACCCGGCCGACACGTCCGAGGACAGCATGCTGGAAGCCGCCAGCGCCCGGCGCAGCGGCAAGGGCCCGCCCTCGCCCGCCAGCTCCATGATCTCGGCCATCGTGTTCTCGAAGAACCGCGAGGTCATGCCCGTGGCGCCCACGCTGCCTATCTCCTCTTTGTCCACCAGGATGCAGACGGCGGCCTTCTCAAGCGCGCAATCGGCCACGGCCAGTTGTGCCATAAGCGAGGTGTAGGCGCACACACGGTCGTCCTGCCCGTAGCCTATGACCATGCTGCGGTCGAACCCCAGCTCGCGCGCGCGGCCGGCCGGCACCACCTCCAGCTCCGCCGAGAGGAAGTCCTCCTCCGCAATGCCGTACTTGTCGGCGAGCAGCTTGAGGGCGAACGCCTTCACCGGCTCCTTCGCGCCCTCGCCGGACGCGCCTTTCCCGGACGCGCCCTCGCCCTTCGCGTCCCCGCCGGACGCAGCCGCGCCTGCGCCAGCCGCATCCGCGCCGGCCGCACCCGCGTCCTCGCCCCGCGCGTCATCGCCCGCACCCGCAGCGTCACCCATGCCCTCGCCGATCACCAGCGGCCGATTGCCCACCAGCACATCAAGCGCCTCGCCTTCCACCACGTCCGACGCCTTCTTGCCCATCTGCTTGTTCGCCAGATGAATGAGCAAGTCGGTCACGCAGAACACGGGGTCGTCCGGGTCGTCGCCCACCCGCACGTCCACCACGCTCCCATCGGTTTTGGCCACCACGCCGTGCAGGGCCAAGGGCAGCGTCACCCACTGGTAGTGCTTGATGCCGCCGTAGTAATGCGTGTCCAGCAACGCGAAGTCGCTCGCCTCGTACAGGGGATTCTGCTTGATGTCCAGGCGCGGACTGTCGATATGCGCCCCCAAGATGTTGAGGCCCCGCTCCAGCGGAGCGGAACCCAGCTGCACCAAGATGAGCGCCTTGCCGTGCAGAAGCGCCCACACCTTGTCGCCCGCTTTGAGCGGCCGTCCCGCGCGCACCGCCTCGTTAAGGCTCACGTATCCGCGCTCCTTCGCCATCGCAACCGCCGTTCGGGCGCACTCGCGCTCGGTCTTGTTCTCGGAGATGAAGTCGATGTAGCCTGCGGCCAGGCGCTCCAACTCCTCAAGCTCTGTCTCGCCGTACCTTTTCCACGCCGTCTCTCGTTCCATGCGCGCCGCCTTTCATCGTTGGATGTTTCGCGCCTATTATGCCTCATTTCGTCCGCGCGGGAATCCCAACGCGCGCAGACAGAAGCCCCCGAAAAGTAACCGTTCGGTAAACTCGATGAAGATTGCGCATTCCCGGCGGGAACGCTCGAGGAAAATCTACCATGAGTAAACGATACACTTACCTATGCGCAACGGACGCGCGCAGGGCGGGGGCGAGACGCGCGGCCCCCGTCCCGGCGAGGCGAACCGCGCGCCGAAAGGCATTCCATGCTCCAACTGCTCAATATATGCAAGTCCTACACCACGGCCAACTTCACCCAGACCGCGCTCGACCACGTGTCGGTGTCCTTCCGCGACAACGAGTTCGTGGCAATCCTTGGCCCCTCGGGCTCGGGCAAGACCACGCTGCTCAACATTGTGGGAGGACTCGACCATTACGATGCGGGCAACCTCATCATCGACGGCGTGTCCACCGAACAGTACAAAGACCGCGACTGGGACACCTACCGCAACAACCGCATCGGCTTCGTGTTCCAAAGCTACAACCTCATCCCGCACCAAACGGTGCTTTCCAACGTGGAGCTGGCGCTCACGCTTTCCGGCGTGTCCCGCGCCGAGCGCCGCGAGCGCGCCATCGAAGCCCTGCAGAAAGTGGGCCTGGGCGACCACGTGAACAAAAAGCCCAGCCAGCTTTCCGGCGGCCAGATGCAGCGCGTGGCCATCGCCCGCGCCCTCATCAACGACCCGGAGATCCTACTAGCCGACGAGCCCACCGGCGCCCTCGACTCCAAGACAAGCGTGCAGATCATGGACCTGCTCACCGAGATAGCCAACGACCGCCTGGTCATCATGGTCACGCACAACCCGGAACTGGCCGAGCAGTACGCCACGCGCATCGTCACGCTGGCCGACGGCGTCATCAAAAGCGACACCGACCCCTTCGATCCGGGCCTGGACGGCATGCCCGCAAGCGACAAGCCCGTCCGCAAAACCAGCATGTCGTTTCTGACCGCGCTTTCGCTTTCGTTCAACAACCTCATGACTAAGAAGGGCCGCACCCTTATGACCGCGTTCGCGGGGTCTATCGGCATCATCGGCATCGCGGCCATCCTGGCGCTCGCCAACGGCGTGAACAACTACATCAAAACGGTGGAGGAGGACACCCTTTCCGAATACCCGCTGCAAATCCAAAGCAGCGGCTTCGACATGACCTCCATGATGCTGGGCGCAAGCGTCGAGGCGGGCGAGACGGCCGCCAGCGCCGAGGAAGGCGGCGACGAGTCCGTGCACGTGACGGAGATGGTCACCAACATGTTCTCGAGCATCGGCAGCAACGACCTGGCCTCGCTCAAAGAGTACCTGGACAGCGGGCAGAGCGGCATCGAGCAGTACACGAGCACCATCGAGTACAGCTACGACGTCACCCCGCAGCTTTTTAGCTCCAACACCGAGAACCTGCGCCAGGTGAACCCCGACACGTCGTTCTCGGCGCTGGGGCTGGGGTCCGCCACCAGTTCCAACAGCATGATGTCCACCATGATGAGCACCGACGTGTTCTACGAAATGCCCAGCGACCCGGCGCTCTACGAGGATCAGTACGATATCAAGGCGGGACGCTGGCCCGAAAGCTACAACGAATGCGTGCTCGTGCTCACCAGCAGCGGCTCCATCAGCGACTTCATGCTGTACACGTTGGGGCTGCGCGACGTCTCGGAGCTGGACTCCATGGTGCGCCAGTTCGCCGCCGAGGAAGAGGTGACCACGCCTGATGACCTGGGGCAGCCCTCTTACGACGACATCCTCAACGTCACGTTCAAGCTGGTGAACGCTTGCGACTACTATGCGTACGACGAGGGATACGGCGTGTGGACCGACCGCTCTGACGACGACGCCTACATGCGCGAGCTGGTGGCAAACGGCGAGGATGTCCGCATCGTGGGCATCGTGCAGCCGGGCGAGGACGGCCCCACCATGCTGGGTTCCGGCACCATCTACTACCCCGCGTCGCTCACCGAGCACGTGGTGGAGCAGGCCGCCGCAAGCCGAATCGTGCAGGACCAACTGGCCGACCCGTCCGTGAACGTGTTCACCGGCAAGCCCTTCGGCGAGGAGGACGACCGGGAAGATGGCTTCGACATGGAGTCGCTGTTCACCATCGACGGCAGCAAGCTGCAGGCGGCGTTCACCATCGACCAGAGCGCGCTCACAAGCGGCATGTCGGGGTTGTCGCTCGACCTTTCGGGGCTGTCGTTGAACGCGGGGTCGCTGCCGGCCTTCGACGCGTCGGGCATCAGCGTGGACCCCGGCGGCATCGACCTTGGCGGCATGATGGACTTCAGCGACCTGAAGCTGGACCTGAGCACCGTGCAGCCCAGTATGGACACGGAGAAGGTGCAGGCCGCCATGGCCGAGGTCATGGGCGGGTTCTCCGAGTGGTACCGGGAGTGGATGATCACCGCCGAGGGCCCCACCGACCTGGACGCCGCGCTGCAAGCCTACTTCGCCAGCGCGGAGGTGCAGGAAAAACTCGCGACCGCCATCAGGGACTCCATCGACATGGAGCAGGCCGGCGCAGCACTTGAGGCCCAGCTGCAGGCGCAGCTTTCCGAGAAGATGCAACAGGCCGTGCCCGCCATGGCTCAGGAGCTGCAGGGCCAGCTGCAGTCGTCTGTTCAGACGGCCATGAGCAGCTATATGCAAACCGTCATGACCTCCTACATGCAGCAGATGTCGTCCGCCATTCAAACGCAGGTGTCAACCGCCATGCAGCAGTCGATGAGCCAGCTGTCGGCCAACATGGCCAACGCCATGAGCATCGACGAGGCGGCTTTCGCCGACGCGTTCCAGATGAACATGAGCGAGGAGGAGCTGGGCGCGCTCATGATGTCGCTCATGAGCACCGAGGAGGCCAGCTACGACGGCAACCTCAAAAAGCTCGGCTACGCCGATTTCGCCAAACCCGCCGGCATCGACATCTACCCGGTGGACTTCGAGAGCAAAGAGCAGGTCGTTGCCATCTTGGACGCCTACAACGACCGCATGGTCGCCGACAGCCAGGACGACAAGGTGATCACCTACACCGACTTCGTGGGCGCGCTCATGTCCTCGGTCACCGACATCGTGAACATGATCAGCTACGTGCTGGTGGCGTTCGTGGCAATTTCGCTGGTGGTGAGTTCCATCATGATCGGGGTCATCACCTACATCAGCGTGCTCGAGCGCAAGAAGGAGATCGGCATCCTGCGCTCCATCGGCGCCAGCAAGCGCGACATCAGCCGCGTGTTCAACGCCGAGACCATCATCGTGGGGCTGACGGCGGGCATCATCGGCATCGGGCTGACCTTGCTGGGATGCATCCCCGTCAACGCCATCGTGTACTCGCTGTTCGACGTGCCCAACGTGGCGCTGCTCCCCTGGCAGGCCGCCGTGGTGCTCATAGCCATCAGCGTGCTGCTCACCTTCGTGGCCGGCCTGTTCCCCTCCAGCGCCGCCAGCAGGAAAGACCCTGTGGAGGCGCTGAGAAGCGAGTAGCGGGCAGGTTTCGATGGCGGCCAGGACGCTCGGGCCGCCACCTGCCGGGGGGGTCGGGCCGCCGCCTGCGGGGGGACCGCCCGTCAAGGATGGCCCGCCCCCCGATGCGCGCTTTTCGACCTCAGATGGTCAAAATCGGTGCAAGTCGGGGGATTTTCGACCCCCAGAACCGAAGCCGTCGGCAAAAGCCCTGTTCACGGAAATCGCTTCCCTACTCGGAACTGAAAAATCCCCCGACTTGCACCGGTTTTGACCATCAAGGGCTAAAAAGCGCGCATCGAGCCTTCGGAAGCCCGCCCCGAAACGCGCTCTGGCCGCGAACGGCGCCCTGCGGCGCTCCGCAGGCGCCCCTCGCGCGGCCCGAGCGCCTCCCAGTCGGTAAAACACCAAGTCGCGAAAAACGAGGCCTGCCCGCTCCGCCCGAAAAGGCTCCCGAAACTGCCGCAGCCTGCCGTTTGCGGCCAGAAGCCTCTTGGAGTGAGCGCCGAGGTCGAAGGCCGGAGCCGGGCCAGACCGGAACCGAGGCCGGAGCCGAGCCAAAACCAGGGCGAAGTTGAGCCGGCCTGCAACCGGGGCAGGCCCCGCCGCCCCGCCTCAGGCCAGCACGAACGCAACGAGGAAGGCGGCTGCGGCAATCCACATGAGGGGCTTCACCTCGCGGGCGCGCCCACGCGCCACCCTAATGGCACAGTACGAAATGAAACCCCGCCCAACACCGTTCGATATGGGATAGATCCCGGGAGCGGCGAACATCGTGATAAGCAT